>JAWSUP010000010.1:0-26319 GCA_033549405.1 Bacillota bacterium
GGAAATCTCTGCGCCCCAGCCTGCTTTGCGTGCCTCCCCCCAGCGCGGTTCTGTCTCTTTGGTCGTGTAGGGGGTGGCGATCATACGTGGCTCCAGCTCAGGCAGGTGACCGCCGATCCCGTCTTTGTTACGCAGGAGCTGTTCCCGCAGCCAGCCTGAAGCGACAACATGGCCCAGGGGCAGTTGCTTCAAATGTGCATGGTTTTTCGTTGTTTTCATGGTTCTATCACCTCCTAAACCATTGATATCTTGATACTATCTCAATCAATCATTATATTTTCAGCAAAATTATAAATCGAGACATTCACCTCCTAGTGATGTATCGGTACATCCATTGGCGATCACTGACTCTTTAGTTCTGCTAAAACTTTCCCGGCAATTCTGGCATTTTCAAGAAGCTGATCGTTGTCCCGCTGGAAGAAACCTACGACAGCGAGATCTGTAGGTTTGATATTTTTAAAAGTCTCACGGAAAACAGCCTCTATTACGCCCGGAATCTCTCCAGGTTCTCTGTCATAAAAAATCTGACCGCCGGCAAAAACCTTGAAGGCGATGCAAGGTTTGGGCACCTGTCGGATCACCTGGAACATCTCTGCCCGGTCTTCCATGAAAAACTTGATGTGTTTCTTTTTCCCGGTGATGAATGAACTGGGTTCGCCGCCCCGCTTACGAGTATTATGCAGGCAAGTCATGTAAAAGTCAGCACCCCAATCCTCATACTCGCTGCGCAAGACCGTCTCGGGCACATGGGTACACAGACCCACCGGTTTGCCCGATTCCTTGAGCCTTTTGATATTGTCGCGCAGCACATCGATTTTACCGGCCTCACAGAGTCCGTCTGTGGTGGTTCCCTGGTGATACATGGCAATAGGATTGCAGGCCATCATCTCCCGGACATTAACATCGATTGCCGTAGCCGGATAGGATTGGAAGATCCAATTCATCTTTCCGCCTTCATTTTGATAATGACGAATCACCCGCAGCATGAAGCCACAGGCCAATGGCAGGCAGGCCGTAATGCCAAGTTTTTCCGCCTTGTGAAAAGCACTGATCACATTCTGTTCGGTGAAATAATCGATCATCTCCTCACCCGAACAGATCTCTGGGATATAGCTGTGGCCATTGATAGGATTGTCACCCACAAATAACCGACTGACCTGTGTTCCGAAAAAATCAACTGTTGGAATCATGCCTGTTCTCCTTAATTATCTATAATGGCATTATGCTGGTTGTGACTGAGCTGTCAACGACCTGTCACCTGGATCTCTGGATGATGATCTCTCGCAGCCGATCATGCAGGTATTTGGCATACATGTCATATCCTTCCTGAGTAAAGTGAGTCTGGTCTTGCTGGAAAATGGGTTTGTGCTTTGTTTGAGCACCCTTTCCAGTCTGCTCGAAATAGAATGGATAGGTATCAATATAATAACATCGGCTGTTGTCAGCTGCATATTGCCTGAGCAGAACATCATAGTCGTTGCGCAGATCCTGCCATCCCATAGCAAATAGTTTCGGTGAAGCGCCAGGTGATAAGATAATGATTTTTAGATCGGAGAAATCCGAAAGGGCTTGCTCATACACTTGCTTTGAAAAATTGAAAGCTTGATGAGCCGTATAGCATTGCTCAAAATCATTTCCATTTTCACTCCATATAAGTATTGCCGGTTCATAGGGCTTAACAAGCCGCGGATAATAATGCCACAATTCCTCGCATGTCGCACCGCCAAATCCATGATTGACAGCAGCGGGTCTCATTGTCATGATATCTGAAAACATGTCTTCAATGATATTTGAGGGCCAAAAAGCCAAAGTTGAGCTTCCATATAACAAAATCCTATTGGTATAGCGTGTTCTTTGCTCAATTGTTTTTACCTGGTGCTCAAATCGTTCTAAATCTCTCAATGTCACATTGTTTTCCTCTCTAATTCAGTTTTTTACTTCACATGATGAACCTCAATACAATGAAATAATCAGAAGCTCCGCATATCTCCCTGGTACGGAACAACATCAGTGGTTTCAACCAGGTATTTGAGCATTCGCTCCTTGAGTGTGGATAGAACAGGCTGCAGTTTTTCATCGTCGATGCGGTTGACGCTTTCACCCGGATCATCAACAAGGTCGTACAATTCGTCTTTTTCATAAACACGGTACACATATTTGTATTTGTGTGTACGCAGCATGATCGCCTTGCTGTGTTCGGGACCATCCTTCATCTGCAAGCGGATGCGCGGACTATAGAGACCATGTGCTCCTGATGGCAGCGCTGATGCAGATTGATGCTCCGAACAATGCCACTCATGCTGCATGCGTCCGCCTTCACAAAAAACGGCATCCTTGTTTTCCGCAACAATTCCTTCCAGGACAGGTACAAGAGACCGGCCAAACGTTGTGTAGTCCAATTCAATGCCTGTTAAGTCCGAAACAGTGCTGGGAAAGTCCACCAACTCGACCAATGCGTCGGCAATACCGGATTTGACGTTAACGGATTTAGGCGGCTTGATGATGAACGGCACATTTGTAAGGCAATCCTGGAAAGTATTCTGTGTCTTTTCCACCAGTCCATAATCACCTGTGAAGTCACCGTGGTCACTGAAGAAAAACACGGCACTGTCATCATATCGGCCGGTTGCTTTCAACGTATCCATCAGCATTCCAAACTGGGTATCCACTCGGGCACACATGCCGTAATATGTTGCTTTCAGCTCGATCCACCGATCCTCGCTCCAGTCCTTCAGATGCTGCCCCTCCCTGATCCCATGAAGAATCGAAGGTTTGTCGCGCCAATCCGCATAGGGCGGGATCGGCGGCTGGACTTTTGACCGGTCGATCATGCTGTAATAGGGCTCTTCAATCCCATAGGGCGGATGGGGATGACCCAGCGGCAGATAGATGCACAGAGGCTGTTCGCCGTCATAGTTTTTTAACAAGTCGATGGCATCGAGCACATGAGCCCAGTCGTTGTCGATGTACTGGTCTCCTTCTTTGGGTTCGACCTTTCCGGCATAGAACGAATAAAAATTATCACCTTCCGGCTCTCCTCGCCATGCCGTTTCGGTATGCAGGTTGTGTCCGGTGATTTTCCTTTGGGTCCTGTTATAGACCGTGCAGTAGTCAGCATGGCCATTTTGGCCCGGTATCAGGTCGTTCTTGCCGCCCCACCAGACAAAATAACCGTTATCTTTAAGAATTTTCAGCAGGACCGGCTCATTTGGCTGCATCATATAATACATCGTGCGATGCCCGTGCACATGGGGATACCAGCCGGACATGAAGGAACAGCGGCTGGGCGTGCATACAGGATTCTGGCAGAACGCCTTGGCAAATGACACCCCGTCTGTTTCACACATCCCATCCAGGTTGGGCGTGACAGCCGCTTCGCAACCCAGGTGGCCAAGGGCATCGCTTCTGAATTGGTCAGGATTGAAGATGATGATATGAGGCAGTTTTTTACTCATTGTTTCCTCCAAACTTCATTTGCCAGGATGGAACCTGCAAGATTTTTATCTGTCAAGGCAAACTATAAAATTCAAACGCAGACATTCTGGGAGATAGCCTGACGTAACGGGTAGGATTGTTGTTATGTAAGTGAGTAACCCCCGTCGATCAGCACAACGGAACCAGTCATGAACGGCGCCATGTCTGAGGCCATGAACAAGGCCAGTGCCCCGATTTCCTCGGCAAGACCGAAACGGCCAATAGGAATCATGTCCAACCACACATCAGTCCAGCTCTTGCCGTCCGCACGGACGCCTTTTGGCCATATATCACTCTTGATGTATCCCGGTGCGATCGCATTGACACGAATGTTGTACTTTGCCCACTCATATGCCAGGCATTTTGTAACCATGTCGACGCCGCTCTTGGAGGCGTTATAACCGGTCTGGGTTTGAGGTGTCATGACAAGGTTGTCCGAATTGGAGGAGATGTTGATGATGCTGCCCCCCTTTTGCTCGATCATGACCTTGCCGACTGCCTGGGTAAGAAAGAACAAACCGTCAAGGTTTACATCCATCACTTTGCGCCAGTTGTCATAGCTGACCGTCTCAGCATTTTCATGATGGCATATCCCGGCATTGTTCACAAGTATATCAATTTTCCCATAAGCAGCCAGTGTTTCGCTGACGATCTTCTCGATATCTTCAGCCTTGGTGACATCGGCTTGCACAAAAATCGCCGGAACGCCGTTTGTTTCACGGATCACTTTTACGACCTGTTCTCCAAGCTCGGTTCGCCGCCCCGCGATGACAATGCTAGCGCCTGCTTGTGAAAGGGCTTCCACGATGCCGCGCCCGATTCCTGAGTGACCGCCGGTCACAATTGCGACTTTGCCTTGAATCATGATCTTGTCAACGATGGATTTCATAAAGCCCTCCTATGTGGTCATCTACTTTCTGAACACCTCAGTTCGCAACTGGCATCATTATAACATGGGCGTGTTCGTCTTATGGTAGTAAATATGGGAACCAATGAGAAGGGGGTTATTCTTTGTGATTATTCTCTGTGGTTATATCTCTGCCTATGCGTCAAAAGAGGAGCATAAATTTAGGATTGACGTCTTTGAATCAAATGACTAACATAAAAACGAAAAAGAACAGAGATAAAGGGGATAAGCCAATGACCAGCATGACCACCCACGAACGATTTTCGCGCATGTTTAACCACAAAGATGCAGACCGCGTTCCGATCATTGACAGTCCCTGGCACGGCACGATCTTGCGTTGGCAGCGGGAAGGCATGCCGGTCGGCATGGACTGGCGCGACTATTTCAAGATAGACAAGGTTGCGACCATTGGCGTTGACATCACGCCACAGTACCCGCATCGCGTGATCGAGGAGACAGACGACTACACCATTTTCACCTCCAACTGGGGCGTGACGATGAAACAGTTCAAGGTCGTTGACTCGACACCGGAATTCCTCGACTATACGGTAGTCGACCCGGATAGCTGGGCGGCCGCGAAAGCCCGGATGACCGTCAACCGCAGCAGGGTCAACTGGAAGTACCTGGAGGAGAACTACCCGCGCTGGAAAGCAGACGGGCAGTGGATCAATGCCGGTTTCTGGTTCGGGTTTGATGTCAGCCATTCATGGATGGTTGGAACTGAGACCTTCCTGATCGCCATGATGGAAGAACCAGAAATGTGCAAGGATATTTTCAACACCTACCTCGACCAATGTATCGCCCATTTCGACATGATTTGGGACGAAGGTTATACTTTCGACTGCATCCGATGGCCTGATGACATGGGCTACAAAAACACCCAATTCTTCTCGCTCGAGACCTATCGCAAGCTGGTCAAACCTGTACACAAGCGGGCCTGCGAATGGGCGCACGCAAAGGGAATCAAGACACATCTCCATTCCTGTGGCTGCATCATGCCGTTCGTGCCCGACTTGGTCGACGCCGGAATCGATGCTCTGAACCCGATTGAGATCAAGGCTGGTATGGATGTTTTTAGATTGAAACGCGAATTTGGCGACAAATTGGTTTTACATGGCGGGATCAACGCGGTTCTTTGGGATCACAAGGATGAGATCATCGCTGAAATCGATCGGGCTGTGCCGGTTCTTAAGGAAAACGGCGGCTACATATTCTCGTCTGACCATTCAATCCCCAACACGGTGAGCCTGGACAACTTCCGCGCTATCGTTGCCGAAGTCAAGCGCGTGGGCACCTATGCCTGACATCTGAAAGGAGAATTTATGCAGGATTTTAAACTGGCTATGATCCAGATTTGCCTTCCTCAAGCCAATAGCGTCGAGCAGAATCTGGACAAGATGGAGCAATGGGTTCATTGTGCCGCAAACGCAGGGGCCAACCTGATTATGTTCGGCGAACTGGCCATATCCGGGTATTTGCTCGATTCAAGCGGGTTGACTGAACCCGGCACTGGAGCCTGCATGCACTATCGCAGAGCAGAATCTGTTCCAGGGAAGGCTGCGCAGCGTCTAATAGACTTGGCCCGGGAGCGGGGTGTCTTTATTGCTGCCGGTATGGGTGATCGGCAGGCGGGTGTCGTATACAACGCCTATATGCTGATTGGGCCTGACGGCTATATCGGCAAGCAGCGAAAACTGCACATGCCGATGGCTGAAGCGCCGTACTATGGTGCTGGTTCTGCCTTCGATGTATTCGACATCGGTTATTGCAAAATCGGGATATCAATCTGTTTTGACAACTGGTTTCCTGAGACATCACGAATCCTGACACTGAAAGGTGCTGAGGTTATTTTATCTCCCTGGATGTGGATTGTGCCGGCCAATGCCTCTGATGAAGAGAAAAGAGCCAGCGTCAGTAAAAGAAGAAACACTTTTCTGAAGATATTCGGAGCCAGAGCGCTGGATAACGCAGCCTACATGATGGTGCTTGATCATGTGGGCATGGAAGCAGATCAATTCGAATTTCCGGGACTGAGCATGGCGTTTGATCCCTTTGGGGATGTGATTGCTGAAACAGAACCTTTCAAGGAGCAAATGCTGCTGGTTGATATCCAGGCTGCTGCTGTTGAAAAATACCGCACGTATGGTCACCACTATACATTGAAGTACCGGAGACCCGATATTTATGGAAGCTTGTCAGAGATTATCGGGAACGACAAATAATCAGTAAATTGGATGAACCCGTTACAGGCGAATAAATCAAATAATCCGCCAATACAAGCAACCGTTCTCAGAAGTGAAGGGAATGATACGAAATGAGTTCATGGAAAAATATTGTTACAGGTGATGTGATCCCAACTGCAATAAATGGCTATTGTGATCAACCGAGCATCGTTGTGGCAAAGGACGGATCCTGGGTTGGCACGGTGACAACAGCGAAGGGAACAGAAGGCTGTACAGACCAACATGTAAAAATTATAAAAAGCTGCGATCGAGGCAAAAGCTGGACTAAGCCGGTACGCCTTGAGCCTGAAGAGGAAGGTCGCTACTGGGAGTCATCCTACAGCAAACTACTGGTTGCACCAGATGGTCGTATTTTTTGTTTCTATTGCTACAATGCTGAACACATAGATATCAGAGGAGGCCCCGTATATCGCTATGACATGGGAGGTATCTTCTGTTTTCGTTTCAGCGATGATCATGGCAAAACCTGGTCAGCGCGAATTAAGATTCCTGTGCGTGACTTTGCAATTGACCACTGGAAGCCACTGGTCCATCAAGGTCAAGAACTGCGCCTGTTCTGGAACGTTGCCAAGCCTTTTATCTGGCAAGGGAAAATATATGTATCCCTTACGAAAATCTCAAATCTGGATGGTTTTATGGCGCATACAGAAGGTGTACTGCTGTGCAGCAGCACAGCTCTCAAGGATCCATTCCACGCGATATGGGAAACACTTCCAGATGGTGATACAGGCATCAGGGGTGTAGTAGGCGGCGGCACAGTCGCAGAAGAACACAGCATGGTCTGCCTCAGTGACGGAACGATCTACAGCACTTTCCGGACAATAGACGGCTATGCCGGCATGGCCATAAGCCGTGATGGTGGTCATCATTTTGCGAAATCACAATGGATTACTGATACATACGGACGAGCGATGAAAAATTCCCGCGCGGCGAATTTTCTCTGGCAAATCGCATCGGGCAAGTACCTTTACTGGTATCAGAACTGCAGCTACCGTGGCTACTATACGCGCAATCCTGCCTGGGTTTGCGCAGCAATCGAAAAAGGTTCAGAAGATGGTATGAAGCTGATCTGGTCACAGCCGGAAATATTACTTTATCATGAAAGCAGTTCAGTTGGGTTCAGTTATCCGGATCTGATTATCGATCAGGGACGATATTTTGTGACAGAAACAAACAAGATAACAGCCAGGGTTCATGAAATACCAGCCTCGTTTATTGACAGGTTGTTTTGTCAGTTTGACATAGCCCAGGTCGAGCAATCCGGATTGATTGTCCAGACACAAGCGCATTCTTTTCAGCTGGCTCAAATGAAACCGCTGATCAAACAGGATGTTCACGCCGGAAATGATGCTCAGATAACAACAGGGAATGGTTACACATTTGATTTATGGCTTAACGGTCAACAGTCAGGCCCTCTTCTTGATCTGGCCGGCCATGAAGACCGCAGGATCCGGATAGATGCCGGACGAGATGGGTCGGTGCATCTTCTAGTATATGATCTCAGAGAGTGCAGCCATGTGATCAGTCGAACAAAACTGTTGAACGGGCAAAAGCAGCACCTTTGCATTGTGCTTGACGGTGCCTCGCGCGTGACGTCATTTATTGTCGATGGTTGTCTGGACGATGGCGGGTCGGATCGCATGTTTGGCTGGGGACTGATCAGTCGTTCAGTCACTGGGTTAACGGGCCAATGCGAGGGACTGCTGGGATCAGCTGTGACCCAGTTCCGGTTTTATGAGCGCGCTCTGGCAACGACAGAATGCATAGGCAACTATCGGGCTGAGCTTGGGTGAGGTAGTTAGCGTGAAAAAAGATGTACTGAGCATATTGAACGGTCAAATTGGAGCAAAACGACCTTCGAAAGAAACATTGAATCACCCGGGAATTATCTTAATGGCAACCGGGCTTGATCCACACAAGGAGACCAGGCAGGCTTTTCTTGAGGCATATAGAAATCTTGGTATTGACATCATCAACCGTGTACCGGAAAAACAGGCGCCGATACCGACACCGCATGGATCTATTCAGCAACATGATCAGCGATATAAACGTGGCTATCTTGGCATATATGACACGTATACCAGATATCAGTACCCGTATGCGGACTGTGATGATTTGTTTGATGCGGGCGTAGTGAAGCTCAACTATGACGCACTGATCACGCCGGTGCCTCATCGCCTTGACCTGAATACCATACGGCGAAAAACAGAACTGGTTGGCGAGATCGGCATATATTACTATCAGCTGTATACCACACTCTTTATGTGGGGCGTAGAAGAACTTGGCTGGGAAGTATTCCTGACTGCTGTCATGACTGATCCGGAAGCGTTCGACCGTATTTTTTTTGAGCCGGCATTCAAGTACAGCCAAAAACTGCTGGGAATACTCATTCAAGCGGATATTCCTTTTGTTTTTATCCACGATGACCTCGCGGATGCTCGCGGACCTATATGCCATCCTTCATTTTATGAAAAATATATTTTTCCGCGCTATGCAATAATGTGCAAATATATTCATGCACAAGGTAAAAAAGTTATATTTGTTGCTGATGGAAATATGAGCAAATTCTTACCGGCCTTACAAGCAGCAGGAATGGATGGGGTGATGATTGAGACTCCGGCAACACCTCTGAAAATATTGCTTGACTACTTTGGAGATGGACTAGTTATCGGTGGGATTGACACAAAAGAACTGACATTCGGGACCTCAGAATCGATTAAAGCACACGTCTATGATATCGCCAGATGTACCGCCGGATGTCCAGGATTTGTTTTAAGTGCCAGCGGTGGTTTGCACGGAAATATCCCGCTTGAGAATCTGGAGGCGTATTTTGATGCGAGAGTCCAAACTGGACATACGAGACCGAATTGGAAAAAGCTTTCTTTGGCAGATGCGAAAGATCAAGTCAAACAATTGTCAACGCCAGAGAGAAATTAATTGTAAGAAGGGGGTACGGATTTTTGTTTTGACAACTCAACGGTCATTTCCAAATGATCGATTTTTGGAATAGCAATGAAGACATCTGTTCCTTCATGAGGTTTACTCTCAATGGCAACGCCATAATTGTCACCAAACTGGAGCTTTATCCTCATATCGATGTTCCGGATTGCATAATGGTCGTTGGAAGCATGTTCTTGGTTGAGCACCTCAGCGATCTTGTCCTGATTCATTCCGACACCATTGTCGGCGATATGAAATACCACATCCGATCCTTGCCGATAAACCGATACTCTGATTAAGTTGTCTTCATTGTCCGACAGCTTCAATCCGTGGGCAATGGCGTTTTCCACAAACGGCTGCAGGATCAGTTTTGGCGTGTAACAGCTGTTCAGTTCCGGATCGACATGGATGGCGATCTGGAGTCTGGAACCAAACAAGATGCGACAGATATCGCAATAGATCTGCAGGATACGGATTTCTTCAGCGATGTGAATGTTGTTAGCCCCATGGCTTAGAGACAGTTTGTAGAAATCTGCTGTCCGAACCAGGATCTCGCAGATATCATAAGCTTCGATTTCCATTGCCATGGAGCAAACCGAGGACAGTGTGTTATAGAGAAAATGCGGATTGATTCGTTCTTCGAGCGCCTGCAGTTCAGTCAGATAGCGCTTGCGTTCAATGATCCGGTTGCTTTCAATCAGTTCGCGCACCATCTCCAGGATATCTTTGAACGAATCAGAGAGCTGCCCGACCTCATCATGCCCCGAGAGGGTTGTCGCCAGCTGCAGATTATGCTTGTCAATGCTCCTGACCGCCTGGTTCAAAATTACCAGTCTCCGGGTGAGAATATTAGAGGAAACAATCAAAACAATGAGTGAAAGGATGATGACAGCAATGATGACGAGGTAGAAAAACAGGACCAGCTGGCGGCTGAAATCATAAAAGGCGCTGTTCTCAGGTAAAAAAACGAATTGAATGCCTTGCTTATCATATTTCTGTATGAAAACGGTACGTTCTTTCCCGTCAAGCATAACGCTGGCTTCAACCGGATCATCTGAATCACCGGAAACCTTATTATCAGGAAAGAGCAGCATCGGTGCATCCCGGCTGCTGGCGTAAATGCGCTGCCCTTTCTGATCAAACACGTACAGGACACCGTCCCTGGCGTCAAAAAGGTCCTTGGATTCAAGCATCAGTGATTCTATTCTCTGGATCAGCCTAGCGATTGCGATGTGATTGCCCGTATTGATATCTTTAATTTTGAGAACGGCTGAAAGAACATAGCGCCCTGCAGGACGGCCAGATGCGTCAAGTTCCTCGATGATTTGCCAGGCGATCTGTGTACGCGGATTTTCGAGGGCAGTTCTGTACCAGTCTTCATCCTCTATGACGGAAACATCACTGAAATTGCCGTACCTGAAACCGCGATAACGTGTATTGCTCTCCTTGTACAGGTTGATGCTGGGCGGATACGCGTAAGATGAAACGAGCGCATCCATGTAATCGTTGACTGAGTCGGCTGTTTCGATGAATTCGGACGCTGTCAGTGTGTCTAGGTCATCTTTGAGCAGTTGATTCAATGACCGGCTCAGAAAGATTGATGTGAGCACTTTTGTATTCTCCTGGACCTGAGTCGCATATTTTCTGACCGAAAAGTCCAATTGTTGCATGATCTGGCGTTTCCACTGCGAGATAAGCGCAGTCGATACAAGGAAGGCCACGATCGTGAAAACAATGGAGAACAAGACCATAACCATGACGCCCATAATCAGCATCTGCTTGTTCTTAGCTTTCAGATTATAGTAAATAAATTTGATTTTCTGTTTCATTCAAGTATGGCCAGACGAATCTTCGTCTGCGTGTGTTTCATTCCTGATCCGGTAATCCTTCGGGCTGATACTGGTTTCGTTCTTAAAGACAGATGCAAAATACGACGCGTTTTCAAATCCGACCATCTGGGCAATGTCAGAGATCAGGTGGTTAGAGTGTTGCAGGAGTCCTTTGGCAACTTCGATCCGCTTGTTCTGCAGGCAACGTGCGATGCTTTCGCCCGTCGATTTTTTGAAAACATGGCTGGCGTATCCGCGACTGAAATGAATTTCATCGGCAATCTGTTCAACTGTAATGTTCTGACTGTATTTTTCATTGATGATGCGCTGGACGAGGGTAACGATATTGGCATTGTGGTCATCAATCCGTTTTGAAATCAGATTGCAGATGTTTGTCAGGATATCTTCAACGGCATAGAAAATCTCCTGCAGCGTTCTGTTGCCGCACATGAATTCATATGGCTTCTGGCTTTCGATGACGTTTTCAGCGACCAGTGCGTTAACCCCACTCAACTTGACTATGGTAGCGCTGACCAATTCAACGCAATAGTGCCGGACAAGGTCCGGTGACAATCGGGTCTGGAGGATCCAGTTCTGCAGCGAGACCACAAGCCGATGAAGTTCCTGGCTGTTTCCCCGGATGACAGCATTGCGAATGCTGTCCCGCGACTGTTCAAGGAACAGCATGTTTTTGCTGACATCTGTTACACCTGGAAAAACATCCTGGTGGAAAATCACATGGCCGCTGCCAATGAAGAATCTTTGTTCAATGGCGTCACAGGCGCTGGCGTAGCTGACAGCGAGCTCGTTGTATCGGTTGACTTCCAGGCCGATCCCTGCAGTCAAACAGACAGCACAGGCCAGGGAAACATTCGCTATGATGTGTCTGATGAAATCCGACAGATCAGAGTCACTAATGGATTCAAGGCGGTTAAAAAGCAAGACGAAATTATCTTTGCGGTCGTTCAAAATGGAAAAAGATGTGCCCAGTGAGGTGGCAATCTCCTTGATGGCATTACTGATCTCAAGACGGACACGCTGCCTGGTTTCTTCCGGCTCCAATTCATCAGCTTCGCCATCCTGAGAGAATACAACCGCTCTCAAATGGTCTTCCTTCAAGGTGATGCCGTAAAAAGAAAGTTGTCTATATAGCGTTTCCTGCGAATTTCCAGGTGCCGTTATCATTTGATTGAGAAAATGGCTGCGCAGAAGCGGCATGTTCTCCCTGAGCTGTTCTTTAAACAGTTTTTGTTCAAAGATCGTCCGTTTCTCGTGAATGTGTTCAGTGACAATCCGCTCCAACAGGCTGTTCAAGAGTCCCGGCATGATCGGCTTGACCAGGTAGGCATCGATGCCGCTGCTGATGCCGGCCTGGGCATAGGCGAAACTTTCGTGTCCTGATATAAAAATAATCCGCACATCGCTGCGTATCTCCCTGACTGCATGAGCCAGGCTGACCCCGTTCCTGACCGGCATGACAATGTCGGTTATAATGATATCCGGCCGATGCTGCGCCTCGAGCGCCAGGGCAGCCTCTCCATCAGTGGCAATCCCGACCAGTGTAAGACAAAGGCCTTCCCAGTCCACCGATTTTCGGATCATGTTTACATCCATAGCATGGTCTTCGACAAGTAAAACCTTGAGCAAAACAAATCCTCCTGGAAAAACCGGTCTCTGGTTAGAAAACGAACAGAAATGCATGCTGTTACGGCATCAGTTACATCAATAAAGCGTTGATGTATGGTCAAATAGTAGCATATGATCTGATCATTGTGTACTGTCTGTACAAAAAACAACACAAATCTAATATTATATCAACATATTTTGCATTGAAATCGGCAAGATGTTGTAATAGGCTGATCGTATTATCTAAATACTATGCATTGGAGTGTTAAGAATGAATCAGTTCGATGAACGCCTGCGTCCAGTCAGAATACCAAAAGATGTATCAATCAGCCTGGCGGATCCATCTTGCGCCCGGGCTGGTTCCACAGGATCCTGGAGACTCGGTTTCAAAATGAGAGAACCAGTCGATGGCAATACGGAATTGCTTCTGTTGTTGCATGGCGGTCGAAACAGCAAAGGCAACTGGAAGGACATCCAAATCGAAAATCCTGATGCGCCTGGTTTTATCAGACTCTCGGCGCGGGACAGCACATTGCTGTTATCGCCCCTGGCAGGTACACAGAATGGTCTGTTCCGGTTTCAAGCACCCGCATGTGGTCTCACTCAAGACGAAGAATTAGTCCTGCAGCTCGGTGGTCCGGCTGGAATCACAGCACCGACTTTTACAATTAAGAACAAGTTTTTTCTGATCATGACCGTTCCCGAGCCAGATTGGGAATACGAAGAAGAAAAGAAGCTTCTCAAACTGTCAAATGATGCCAACAACATCATCTTGTTCGGACGAACGCTCGATGCAATTCGCGGTGCCTGTGTGCTGCCGGTTGTCGGCAATGATGTGCATCACCTCAAGGCGTACGCGCCAAGCCGTGCCCCAGAGGGCTGCGCATTAACAATATTAGTGCGGCCTGAAGACCGGTATGGCAATGTCTCAGACCAGTACCTCGACATGTACACGCTCCTGCTTGACGGCAAAGAACTCGATACCACCTGTGAACGCGTCGCGGATTCAACCTGCTGCCAGTTGAGTTGCACGGTCAGTGCTGTTGGCGGCAATCCGGTCCGCCTGGTCGTTTTTGAGAAGGAGACGGGTTTAAGCTGCACCGTTCCGCCAATCCAGTTTGTTGCAGGGGACGTCAGTGCGCATTTGCTCTGGGGCATGATCCATGCCCACAGCGAAATGTCGGACGGCACCGGAACCCTGGATAACTATTTCACACAGATGCGGGACGAGTGTCACATTGATTTCGGAGCGACATCTGATCACGATCACCTATTCGAAACCACAGACGACATGTGGTCGCAGACCTGTGCCGTCACAAAATCGTACAATGAGCCAGGCCGGTTCACAACGTTTCTTGGCTATGAATGGGCGAAATGGGCTCCGAACGGATACGGTGACCGCAACGTTTATTACCTGGAAGACGACCGGCCGATGTACCGTTCAGATCCCGGTTGTTATCCTGAGCCCAAGGACCTGTTTGCTGCATTGCAGGATGAAAAGGCGATGGTGATACCGCACCATACGGCAACCCGTGAGAACCCATGTGACTGGAAGCAGCACGATCCGGAAAAAGAGCGGCTAGTTGAAATTTTCTCGGTCTGGGGTAATTCGGAACGCAGCATCAAACATGGTAACCCTTTTCCGGTTAAGGGAGCTTCGAAGAAACCCCTTCTGGAGGGATACGGAAATAACGAAGCACCAGAAGGTTTCGTGCAGCAGGCTTTGGCACTGGGGTGGAAAGTCGGCTTCACGAGCGGCGGAGATGATCATATAGGTCATGCTGGCGACTGTTCACTTAGCACGGGTATCCTGGCTGTCTATGCGGCGGCCAACACGCGTCCGGCGATCTGGCAGGCCTTGTGGGATCGGCATTGCTACGCGACAACCGGTGCACGGCTGGTCCTCGATTTCGCGCTTAACCATCACCCGATGGGCAGCATTTTAAAGCTTGAACATCATCCGGACTTAAAGGCAGAACGGATGATTCAAGTCACGGTGCAGGGCACCAGTCCTGTCACATGCGTTGAGGTCGTCCGTAACAACGTTGATATTTACCGGCATGAGTTCGATGCCCTGGATGTCTCCTTTATCTGGATTGACCGGGATGAACTGGATGCAGTGAACCTGATGCCAGCCTTGCACAATCCTATACCTTTTACGTTCTACTATATCCGGGTCATGCAGGCAGACGGCGAGATGGCCTGGTCCAGTCCCATCTGGGTGGAATAAAATTGAAAGGACAACCGTAATTTACATATTCCATATGGGATTTCCTATGGCTATGCGCAACTTTCGCGTTATATCCCATACTTCAGCACGGTAAAAATCACAGCCCTGAATGTTGATGGCAAAAAAAGATGTTTGATCACAGGGTACTATTTTGCTGAACACAATACCATTGTTGTTCAGCAAATCGACACGGTATGTGTGGGTGGTATCGAGAACACTGTCGTGGAAATCACCAACGCATAAAACAAGCCGCTGACCCGCAAAACAGCAGTGTCCGCCGGTCTTTGTGCCACCGACAGCCATGCGGATGCCGACCGGGCCACATGTGAAATCGCCTGTCCTCAGATGCTGCAAATACGACTTGTTGGCGTGCTCTTCCGCGTAAAGCGTGGTCAGTGCCGTATCCGTCGCCTCTTTGTGCAGATCTCCGCCGGCACATGCCCACACGCGCTTTCCCAACGCAAGTAAATCCATCCATAAGGCGTAATTCGCTGCGGTTTCCTTGTTCGCCATATCCCTGTAGAAAATCTCGAAACCGATTTCATCCCGAAACCAAAAGTCACAAGGGTCGTCGGAACGCATTAACTGCGTCGGATGCGGCTGAACGAAAAAGCCGCCGTGTGCTTTGACCGCATCGATAAGCTCGCAAAACCGAGCACAGGTAAAATTCGGATAAACAAAATGCCCCTCTGAACCGCCCGTAAATTCATACTCCGTAAAATCTTCCAGCAGCTTTTCCAGCTCCTTTGGCTCGGAAAAGATCATGTTGTAGTGCATTTCATTTGATTCAGCTTTGCTGTCCGTAATGAACGTCCCAGGCTCTGTGCCTCCGATAAAAAGCCCGTCTTCCCAGTCTGGCAAGTACATATGACGCACCTGCCGATGGTCAAGTATCGCAGCAAAATCCATCTTTAACAAGTCAAGAGTGTCTCTCCACTTGGCTAGCATACACGCTCCATCGCTGGTTCCACCGGTATTGGCGTGGTCATGCAGTTCACCGTGGTATGCCCGGCAGCCGTGGTACAGGTTCTTTATGTGCTGTTTATCGTATTCTCTAGCTTCTGTTGTCATTGTATAATCCCCCAAATTGACCTGGTTGTGTCTGCTTTACTGATTCGCACATAAATCAGCCCGCTTTTCTTTTCATCCTACTGCATATAATCATTGTAAACAACAATAAAACCAAGACGAAATATAATAAAAAGACGGTTAGACCACAAGATTTGTCAGCTAGATCGGCAGTAACGCACATCTGTCGCAATTTAACTTGTAATCTAGCATTGTCCTCTATTATCGTATGCGTTAATGTGAATAACGTGAACAAGCTGATTCGTGCACAAATCAGCTCTTAGAT
Organism: Bacillota bacterium; assembly: GCA_033549405.1. Classification (GTDB taxonomy): domain Bacteria; phylum Bacillota; class Clostridia; order Saccharofermentanales; family UBA5734; genus JAAYBY01. The sequence continues at coordinate 16,604 of JAWSUP010000010.1, forward strand.
GATTGTGAGGAGGTTTGAAAATGTCTCGTAAATTAACCAGAGTTTTGTCTCTCGTATCGATTATTACGCTATTGATGATCGTTTTTTCCGGTTGCACGCAGACAGCAACAACCACAACAGCCACAGGCAGCACAACTGCAGCCACAACGACAAAGGCAACCACTACGGGAGCGACGACGACCGGCGGACAAACGGGCGCGCCATCGGAGTTTCCAATGATCTACCGGGAAACACCAGGCAGCATGGAGTGGATGTCAGACACATCGCCGATCACTCTGACAATGTTCAGCAACAATTTTATATCTGACGACTGGCACTGGGGCAAAGACCGTATCACCCAGTACATCACAGAACGGACTGGCGTTACCGTAGACATTGAGTTCCCGCCCGACACAACCGGCAACCGGCTGACCTTGTTGTTGGCATCCGGCGACAAGTTGCCTGACCTGTTCACCAATATTTCGGCAACCAGCATGCAGTATCGGGAAATGATCGACGGTGCTTACGTGCATGCACTAGACGAATTGATCGATGAACACTGTCCGACTTTGTGGGACATGTTGTATCCGGAAGAAATCGAGTTCAGCTCTGAAAGTGATGGGCACATCTATTTCCTGACCAAACAGTTCGTTCCAATCGCTCTTTCACAAAGCCCCTATTACGTCATGAACGGCATCGTCGGCCAGCGGCTCGATGTAATCAAGGCGCTTGGTTATGAACATCTCGACATCACCACTACAGATAAGTTCATCGAAGTGCTCGAGGCTTTTACGAATAAAGCATCCGATTGGTCGGAAATCAATTACCCGGTTTGGGTCAGTCCGGTCTCCCTCGCTGCCGGTGCCTTTAATGGTATGTTTGGCGGGGTCTCCAACTATGTGGGCGCGCTGCCGATTCGTTATAACATGGCTTCGGACAGCCTGTACTTCTGGTTTGATTCCGAAGCGGGGATCGAAGAACTGAAGTTCTTTAACCAGCTGTATCGCCAGGGGTATCTGCTTGAAGCAGCATTCCTCGAAACGGAAATCCCGGACCTGATCACAGCCGGCAAGATGCTGTTCTTCATGAAGGGTAACACCTGGGAGATGAACAGCTATAATGGAGCCCTGGCCCAGAACATCGAAGGGGCAGAATATGCACCTTCGTTCCCGTTCACCGCCCCGGGAACCGGCAGCTGGCAAACTTTTCAAAGCATGCTCAATCCCATGACCCGGCCAACCACCCTGATCAGTGTCGATTGTGAAGATCCAGGACGAGCCATCAAGTTTCTCCAATACATGAAGAGCGAGGAAGCGCACCTGCTGGCCACGGTCGGAATCTACGAAGAAGACTGGGAACTGGCTTATGACAATGAAGTTCCCTATCCGAAACCAATCGGTGCGGCAGCAGAAGCCTATGGCGATTTTTCTGCTCTAATGGAACTGGGCATTTATAATCACCCGAAGACCTGGATGTGCCTCGACAGCACGTATGATCACATTTCGGCATATAATAGCCGTCTGGACCCAAAGACACAGAATCTGACACGCGGACGGACTGCCTGGCAGCAGACCGCAGTCATTGATGTAGCAGCCGGCCTGCCGACCATGCTCAGTATCGCTAGCGGCACCCAGGAAGGTGACCTGAATACCAACCTGCAGGATATTTACCGGAACTTGATCGTTGAAATCGTTCTGTCGGATACAGACCAGGCCTTCAACGATAGTTATAGCAAGATGATGACCGACTTGAAATCAGCCGGTATGGAGCAACTCTTCGAATTATTGCTGCCAAAGGTAAAAGACACAAAAGAGAAGCTGGAAGAGGCCGGTTATACCTTCAACTGATGCGTGATCCTGTCGCCGACTGACAAACTCCGGCAGAGCGCTTCGCTGCTCCTGTACAGGAGCAGCGAAGCCATCCTGCATCAAGTCAATAAACGAGGAAACAGAACATGAAGCAAAAAATCAGCAGCCGTCACGGCCTTGCAATAGGCCGTAAAGTTCCTTTTCTGGTCCGATTCAAAAAAGAGGCCCCTTACCATTTCATGATCTGGCTTGCAGTCGGCACAGCACTGGTCTTCAACTATCTGCCAATGAGCGGCCTGATTATTGCCTTCAAGAATTACCGCATGCGCCTGGGCATCTGGGGCAGCGAGTGGGTCGGTCTGAAAAACTTCCAGAATATGTTTGTCGATTTCTATATGGGCAATGCGATCATCAACACCTTTGCGATTGCCCTGCTTGATACCTTGACAGCCCTGCCGTTGACGATACTGTTTGCGGTTCTGCTCAATGAAATGTCGAACAAGGCACTCAAGCGAACTGTACAAACGATCAGCTATTTGCCGCACTTCATTTCCTGGGTTATCATGGCCGTTCTGCTGCAGAATTTTCTGCACCCGATCGATGGCCTGATCAATAATGTCTTAGGCATCTTTGGTAAAGGTCCCATACTGTTTCTCGGACGGGCCGACCTGTACTGGCCAACGATCATTATCGCCAGCATGTGGAAAAACATCGGCTGGAATGCCATCATCTACCTGGCTGTGATGAGCGGCATCGACGAAGAATTGTACGAGGCCGCCCGGATCGACGGCGCCGGCCGCTTCGCACGGATCCGCTTTATCACCTTGCCCTGTTTATCCGGCATCATATCCATCATGCTGATCCTCAGGATGGGCGCCATCACCAACACCGGGTTTGAACAGGCTTTTTACCTGAGTAATGAACTCAATTTCAAGCGATCAAATGTCCTGTCGTACTACCTGTATGATATCGGCTTGAGGCGGGGTAACTTTTCATATTCGACTGCCATTGGATTGGTGACATCCAGCGTTTCTGCCATCCTGATGCTCACATCCAACTGGCTGGCGCAACGAATCAAAGGAACGGGGTTGTTTTGATGCTGGGGCGTAAAAATGGACTGATGTCGGCAACACTGGCCGAAAAAGTGTTTGAGGCCTTTAATTCAGGTCTGATGATCCTGATTGCCATCATCACGCTATATCCTTTTTGGAACAGCATCATCATCTCTTTCAATGAGAGTATCGATGCGACACGTTCACCGCTTTACTTCTGGCCGCGTGTTTTCACCTTCGATAATTATGCTTTCATCCTGAAAAGCAATAAGCTGCACAGTGCGGTCATCAATTCCACGTTGCGTACGGTCCTCGGCACGTTGCTTCATCTGATGTACACAGGGATCGCAGCATATGGTCTGAGCAAGCGCTGGCTGATGGGTCGCAGAATCTACATGCTGATCTTCATCTTCACCATGTATTTCAGTGGCGGGCTGATTCCAACCTACATGCTGTATCGAAGTCTCGGACTGCTCGACAATTTTCTGGTCTACATTGTTCCGAACATGTGGGGATTTTTCAACGCAATACTGTTCATGGCCTACTATGAATCGATCCCGGACGCCCTGGAACAAGCGGCGACGATTGATGGTGCCGGCAAATTCACGATTTTCTTCCGCATCATCTTTCCGGCATCACGACCGATTTTCGCGACTATCGCCGTATTCACGGGTGTTGCACAATGGAACACGTGGTTTGACACCATCACCTTCACCACTTCAGACAGCCTGATCACGCTGCAGAGCCTGATGACCAAGATGATCAACGAAGCAGAAGCACAAAAAATCATGGCTGAAACTATGGGGGAATCGATCACACGCGGCCTTGAAATCATCAAGCCGGTTTCTGTCCGCATCGCTACTTTGGTGATCACAACCTTCCCCATCACCGTTGTTTACCCGTTCCTGCAAAAATATTTCGTCAAGGGGATCATGATTGGTTCCGTGAAAGGATAGGAGAGGCTATTGTCATGAAAGCAGACCTGGTGAATTATGATGTTCAGCCCTGCATTGTTCTGGGCGGCCGGACGGAACGCATCACCCTGAAGCCGCGCGGGCAGCATGCCAATTTTGATGATCATTCGGAATACACAATTGAAATTGTCCCGATGGAAACCAGTCCCATGAAACGTCTGCTGCTGGACAGAAACGCCGTCTTCAACACGACGATGACCTATCAGCCGGATCGGATTACGGCCAGACCTGTAAAAGGCTGCCTTTATTTTACATACTGCTTTGAAGCGGAGCAGCAGTATGTTCTGGATATCTGGTCCAGCCAGGAACCAAACAAAAAGCAACAATTCAGGCTCTATGCTTTGCATCCGGATCTCTACGCCCTCAGACCATTCAAAGGTGATCTGCATATCCACAGCAACCGTTCTGACGGCAGGCAGGAACCAGGGATCGTTGCCGCCAATTTCCGCAGGGCCGGTTTTGATTTTATCGCCATCACCGACCACTCCAAATACCAGCCATCTCTCGAAGCGATGGAACGGTTTGCCGATGTACCAACCGGACTGGCGATGTTTCCCGGTGAAGAGATCCATATCGGCGGCTACATGCATGCGGTTAATGTAGGAGGGAGGTTCAGCGTCAATGAACGCTACTTTTCCGACGAACACAAATTCCAGGCGCAAATCGATCGGATAGCCCGAACGACGTCACTTCCGGAGGGGATCAATCCGCTGGAATTTGCTCTGCGCAAGTGGGTGTCCGACAGGATTCGCGAGGGCGGCGGATTATCCGTCATAGTTCATCCACACTGGATTCACCCTTACTTATATAATTACAACATGCAGGATACCATGACAGATTTTCTGTTTGAGAACAATATCTATGACGCGTTCGAGGTTTGCAGCCGATATGCCCGAATGAACCTTCAGGTCGCCTTTTATAACGACCAGCGTGCCAAAGGCCGAAAGATCCCGATCGTCGGCGCCAGTGACACGCATGATAGCGAAGCCGATCGCCAGGACGCGGCTTACACCCTCGCTTTTGCAGCAGACTGCACCTTTCCGTCCATCTACAAAGCCGTCATGAGCCTTTACAGCGTCGCAGTCCAGCCGATAACGGATAGCACATATTTCATCTGCGGCCCATACAGAATGGTCAAGTACGGCTCATTTCTGCTCGAACAGTTTTACCCCAGGCATGACGACCTGTGCCTTGAGCTGGGCATCCAGATGAAAAACCATGTGCTGGGCGATCACGGAGCACTGAGTATCTTACAGCAGACTCACGGTATGGTGGAACGATACAGCCATCAGTGTTTCAGCACATTTACAGGAGGATCAGCATGACCAATCTGCTTATGGTCATCGTCGACCAGATGGTGTCCGATGCCATCTCATCCTATCGATCGATTTATCAGGACTCAGGCTGGCTCTGCCATTACGTGGAGACGCCGAATCTTGACCGCATGGTTCGTGAAGGTGTTTCTTTCTTGCGCTGCGAGTCGCCCAATCCTGTCTGTGGCCCGGCGCGGGCCTGCTTGTTCACCGGGCGACGGACGATTGAAAATGGTGTGACCCAGAATGGTCAGTATGTTGACCCGTCAATACCCAATCTGGGGCAATGGCTGGAAGCGAACAGCAATGTCCGGCCATTCTACTGCGGTAAATGGCATGTCGGTCAGGTTTTCCCGGATGTAGAAGGACCGCGAAAGATCGCTGGATTCCAGACGCTGCCGGTCGGCGGCTTCGCAACCGGAGACCTGATCGATCCAATGATCAGTCATGCGGTCTGCGCTTTTTTGCGCCAGGACCGCGAAAAAGATCCATTTTTTCTGGTTGCGAGTCTTACTGATCCGCACGATGTCTGTTATACGACATACGTCAATCAGCGAATCCATGATATCCTGATGATGGAAGACGACCTTTTCGGGATTAATGATCATCTGCCGGAACTACCGCCTAATTTCGCCGATCACATGAACGAGCTGTATTCAAACCTGCCTGGTCACGAAGCTTCTTTCTATGTGGACAACCAGACCCGCTTCGGGGGTGACGGCGATGAATGGACCATTTTCCCGCAACCCGGCATATACAGTGAAAAAGCCTGGCGCTACCACATGTACAATTATTGCCGCATGATCGAACGGCTCGATTTCCGCGTTGGTCAAATGCTCGATGCTATAGCGGCGCGTGAAGATGATACCATGGTTGTCTTTCTGGCAGATCATGGGGAGAGTCTTGCCCGGCACGGCCGGATCAATAAATGGAAAGGATTCGAAGAATCTTCCCGGGTGCCGCTGCTTTTCTGGAAAGCAAGTGGTATGGACCAGCCACACCAGGAACACAATATATTTGTCAGCCTGCTCGATCTGGTGCCGACGATCTGTGACCTTTGGCAGATTGCCCCACCGCCGTACATGCGAGGACTCAGTCTCCTGCCGCTTTTATCCGGCCGCTCGGATTCGCTGGAACGGGACGTGCTGGTCGGCGATTTTCATGAAAACGGACGAACGGTCACAGGCCGAAATTATAAGTATGTCATGAAATACCGTTCAGTGGTGCCTCCGCCCTTCGCAGCCCGATACAAGCTGGCCGATACCGGCGAGTCAGAAGACTTTGATCCGCTTCACGTCGACCGGTATGAGAAAATCCCCTGGCAGCTGCTGTTCAACCTGGAGCAGGACCCATGGGAACAAAAAAACCTGTATGGCACCGCGGGAACAGAAGAAATCACTCGGTGGCTTCAAGACCGACTGCATGAAGCAGAAGTGTCGCTTATTCCAGGCAAGCCTGGTGAACGGCGCTGACTCGCCGGATCCGATTGAAAAGAAGGAGAAGTTCGATGCAAACGATCACAGACGCCCGTCATGCGCATCTCGAAGGTAAGTTGTACAACCTGTACCGGGACAACTGGCCGGCGGCCGAACCCGCAAGATTTGGATCACGGCAGTTCGACGGTATGGTGGTTGCCGGCGGCCTGGTCCGGGGACATCCGACCACCGAGATACCCATGCCAAAACCAACTGGCGGGATCACCCTGGTCAGCAGCCCGATTAATGATGAGATTCACAGCCTGCGGGTGATTCATGCCCGGTACGGTTCTCAGCCGGAACATACAAACTTCTTGACTCTTGAATTTATCTGTCAGAACAACTCCTTCTCGTCGCCGATCCAGTGGCAATTCCAGTCCAAGATCGCCGGGCAAATTGACGCACCGGCCTTTCCCTCTACTTTCACCGAGGGATCATGCTGCATCGAGGACGGCTTCATGGTTATGGAAACGGCCAATTCACGAATTGTGAAGCCGATTCAGCCGCCTTATACACATCAGTACTGCCTGATGGAGGCCTTGTCACTGTATAAGCAGACTGAAAAGACCGTCTTCAGCCAGATCTACGATGAGAATGTTATCCTGCCAAAACAAGTCCTGGCACCCTTTAATGAAGATCTCGTTTATACCGGGGGACACAAATTGTTCGTACAGTCTCTTTCTTTGACTGGTCCTGGCACCCTGCCGTTGCTACTGGTCTGCAACGAGCAGGGACAATTGATCTACACCCAGAATGGTTTTGAATTGTACGCACTCCAGTAAACCAGGCAAGTCGTATCGACATCAACTGTAATTGACAGCGAGCAGACGGAAGGATTGCATGAGATGCAGGCAGACATCAACAAGACTGATACTGTTTCAGTTATGGACTTCGGTGCTTTCGGCGACGGCATGGCCGATGATGCCCAGGCGATCCAACGGGCGATCAACTCCGGTGCCCGGCATGTTACCATACCGCCAGGAATTTACAATATCAGCGATCCGATCAGACCGAAGCCAAACCAGTGCCTTGAGATAAGCGGAACCATCCGGATCAGCGATGCGGTTATCCAGAACCTGCAGCAGGATGTGCAACCTGGTGACTCTAAAGTGGTTGTGGCCAACGGTTCCGCATATGTTGTCGGGCAGGAAGTGACACTGTATGATGAGCAGCTGCCGATCCACCTGATTGACTGGGCTATAAATCCAGATGGTTTGCAGCCAGTCCGCGGGGCAACCTACCAGACACGTCGGGTCAATGCCGGCCATGCCCGGATTACTGCAATTTGCGAGAATACATTGCAGTTGGATGCTGCCAGCATCCGTTCATATCGGCGCGACCACAAAGCCTGTCTCGCAACACAGCACTCGGCCATCCTGATAGAACACAATAATGTTCGGATCTGCGGCACTGGTGTTATCGACGGCAACAAACAAAATCAGTTGGATGCTGAGCCCTGTCCGCTCGACCGGAGAAACCAGGAAGAAAGCACGGCTGGCTGCTGTATCAAGGTGGTCGCAGAGCAGCCACTCAGCGGCATCATCATAGAGGACATCACCCTGCAGAACGCAATCCTTCACAATCTATCTCTGGGTGTGCACAACAGTGCGCGTTTTCCTGGCTGTGTCGTTATCGACAGCATCATCCGCAGGATACACAGCATGTACGCACACGACAAGAATATCGTGATCGGCCGCTGTAGCAATTGCCGGGTCGTGGAAAATGTGGCCGCATATGCCGAATTCGAGGATGGTATTGTACTGCACCAGGTGGCTGACGACCGCGTTCTGGCTGCCAGCAACATCCTGATTCACAGCAACCGCTGTATAGGCAACGCGCGCAACGGGCTCCACGTGGGCGCCAATATGCACAACATCCACCTGAGTGACAATATCTGCAGCACCAATGGATTTAACCTGGTCCTCAACGGAGATGACTGCACTTCGACCGGCGACACAGTCATCGGCTACAACGGGCGTCTATTCCCTTTGGATAAACGCCGTCCCAGCGTCCTGGTATCCGGACGCCGAATCACAATAAAAAACCTTCAGGTCTTTGACAGTTACTCAGTAGCGCTTGGCATAAGTGGCGAATCAATAACAGTTGCGGACAGCATGATTGCCAATCCTCAGACGGATCAAAAAGTATCTGAAGCTGTCGGTATATCAGTAAGCCCAGGCTCAGCCTGCGAAAAATCCCTGTATCCTGCTACGGGATTATTACCGGTAATTATGGCAAGACAAGAGAATTACTGTGCCGATGCTGTCAGAATTTATCATACAAACATCAAAGGATTTCATACTTCTATATCGATCGATAAAACAGCACGGAATATTTCTATGAATGATCCGCTCACTTAAAGAGATATCAATCCTTCTGGCACATCGGCAGCCAGACCCGCATTTCACCTGGCTGGCGGTTATTCCAGGTATTTACGACACTGTCTGGGAATGCGTAGCCCGAGCCTGAAATATTCACCCCTGTCCGGCTATGGAGATGATCCATTTAGCTTGACAAATAACCTGTCTGTGGCAAGATGAGCATCAGGATCATGGCAGAAGGGGTGATTGAGCAAATGGGCAGCATACTTGTAAAGGCCGCGAAAGATTGGATCGCTGAAGGAGCACCGGCCATATGGCCTTGTACACACCTGGCCGAAGAAGGACTCAGCGGCTTGTTCTTTGCCGGTGTCCCATATCTAAAGCAACCAACGCGTGTTTTTGCCTGGCTGGGATTGCCGGAGGGTGCATCAGCCCAGCAGCGCGTTCCGGGTGTTGTGCTCGTCCACGGTGGCGGCGGAACAGCGTTTGCGCGCTGGGTGCGCTGGTGGTGTGACCGCGGCTTCGCGGCGATCGCCATGGACACCTGCGGTGCAATGCCGCTGCCGGATACTGGTATTCTGGGGTCTGCCGCCTGGCCCAGGCACAGCTATTCGGGTCCGCCTGGCTGGGGAAGCTTCGACCAGGCTTCCTGGCCGCTTCAGGATCAGTGGGTCTATCATGCTGCTGCCGCCATTGTCAAAGCGCATTCACTGCTGGCCTCACTGCCAGAAGTCGATCAGGACCGGATCGGTGTGACCGGTGTGTCCTGGGGCGGTTATCTGACTTGCCTGGCA
>JAWSUP010000011.1:0-20286 GCA_033549405.1 Bacillota bacterium
TGCGTCCAGCAGGCGATCCCAGAGCACAGGCGCATCTTCTGCCTGGAAATACAGTTCAAAGCCATCTTCGCCGGTATAGCCGGTGCGGGACACCAGAACGGGAATATCTGTAACCGGCACGTCGGTCATGAAGCGGTAAAAACGGATGTCCGAAAGATTCACCGGTGTCAGACGCTGCAGAATTGCTTCGGCCAGAGGTCCCTGGATGGCCAGCTGGGCCGTCTCCTCCGACCGGTTGGTCAGGGAAACACGGCCGGAAAGTCTGGTCCTGATCCAGGTTTCATCTTTTGCGGTATTGGCAGCATTGACGACCAGGATCCAGCGATCTTCTGAGATGCGATATAAAAGCAGATCATCGACCACACCGCCGTCATCCTGGCACATGGGAGAATAGACAGCCTGGCCGTCTTTTGCCCGGGAGAGATCGTTGGTCACCAGCTGCTGCAGGAATGCCAGGGCATCGGGTCCCTCGACCCAGAGTTCGCCCATGTGGGATACGTCAAAGAGACCGGCCCGCCGCCGGACAGCCTCATGCTCCTCAATGATGCCCCGGTACTGGACCGGCAAGGCCCAACCGCCAAAATCGATGATCTTGCCTCCGGCTTCAATATGCTTTGTGTAAAGCGGTGTCTGTTTCATGATCCTGCCCTCCGGTCCGTCGAATACTTTCATTATCTAGTCTACAACTGTATCCGACCAAAATCTGGTACAGCCCTGCGACTTACAAAAAGAAAAAGGAAGATGACAAAACCAGTGTCATCCTCCTCTGTTTCACAACCTGAGAGATTCATCCCCGCACTCACGCCGGGGTTTGCTCCTTCGGTGCCATCGATCGGCTTTTCAGAGTCATGTCAGAATGCGGCCCTTTTGCCTGAAAGATTCACTCGGCCAATGACTCGACCGGCTTGCTTCTTCGGCGCCTGACTCTGTCAGGTCTCTCCCGCATCCATCATCCATGTCCAGATTCAATTGTCATGGGTTTGCAAAGAAATACCTTGGTCTTTCGGAAAATCTATAGAGCAAAGTTTCTTCACAGCCACTATCTCCATTGTAGCGAAGGAAACAGCGGTTGGTCAACCCGTCTTCGATGATTTGTTTGAAATTCCTCTCATACCTCTCAATTGCATTGATTGACCAGTACTAGGACAAACGCTTTAAAATATCCTTAACTAGTCTTTCATCCTGTAATACACTGATGGCAAAGCTCTTCTTGCCTGCATCCTTAATAGATGCACCAATGTGATATGCCATCTTTTTGTCAAAAATCATAAATCGATCATGGAAAACTTCAGTATGCTCTATTATCAGTGGCGGATACTGCTTATTAAATATGTCAATGTCAGCTGAGGAGAGTTTTGTGCGTTTTGAAGTATAAATAGTGACATTAACACCAGTTTTTTTCTTGCAGAGGATATTTAGCGAATCGACATCAACGTAATTATCAATCAGAATAATCTCATTTTCTGCTTTCACTACCAGATCGATCAACAAACTAAAAGCATCATAAATCTGCCCTTCAAAGAAAACCTTTTGGACAGGTTGCTCCTGATCGGAGATATACTCAAACACCTATTCTAAACGCTCATCAGTTTTCCGTTGATATTCGAGCTGTTTTAGCTCAATATCACTTATTCGCTCGAAGAGCAAAGCGTTAGCGGTGATAAATCTCCGCATTTCAACGAAAGCCCTCATGATACCAATACTCACTTTGACTGCTATATTGCTGCGTAATACGCTAGATAACATTGCAATTCCTTGCTCTGTAAATGCGTAAGGCATATAACGGCGACCACCACGACCGTCTGTAGTATCATCATTTTTTGAGATGCCAAATTGGCGCCTCAATAATATCGCAGTTTTCCTGTGATATAAAGCTCCATATCCAAAATACATGTAGTCTCAAAAAGCAGAGGGAACCTTATCTCGATCCTACTCGTCAATTTTTCGAATGCTATCACAGAAGGAACAAAGGCGACCGTGATATCGTCGTCATCAATGCGCGTCCCGGTATGCATCACTGCCCGGTATGGCAGCCTTGTTGGGGCTGCTGCGTCCGCCGATATTCGGAAAGCGGCGCTCGATGGCTGCCAGGGAGATCTCCACATCCTCGTGGACCTCCTGCGGTGTGTGGGCGCCCAGTGTCACCATGTCGCAGGGTCGCAGGGTCGCGAACGAGAAGGATAGCCCGACATAGGGCGAGACACGGCCGGCAGCCATCGCCTTGATGGTCATGACCGGCTTTTTGGCGTTCCATATGACTTTGCTGATGTATTCGACTTCGACCTGCATCAGAAAGCCCATGCAGTTATAGAGCTGCACATAGGTCTGGACATCGTATTCATTCTGGTCCGAATAGAGGATGAGTTCCGGCATATGCGCCGACAGCCCGGGAATCATATCATTCTGGCGGATCATGTCCAGATAGTCCGGCAGGCGGTCGAGCGTCCCTTTGAGTTTACTGACCAGCTTCTCTGCGCTGGAGTGGTGAATCAGGCAAAATGCAGCGCCGGCCTTGCGCCCGTTCTCGATCTTTTCCCGGGCAGCCTTGCGGCTATCCGCGGAATCACTGACATCGATGATCGGCGTGTCGATCAGGGTCACTTTCTTGCCGGTCCGGTCTTCAGCCAGATGAATGCCGTCGAGCAACAGCTGGTTGCCGTCAAAAGGCGCCATCATGGCGTCGATGTCGTATTCCAGGTAGGCTTCGACCAGTTCGGCGACCGCTTCCCGGGTCGCGTAGCGGTTCCGGATCATGGCATCGGCCGATGTGCTGGTGTGGCTGTAACCCAGTACCCAATTCGAGCCGATCAACAGGCGTGGCAGAGAGATGCCGGCCACTTCAGTGCGGGGAAATCGTGTCATTGTCTTATCCTCCACTTCAATTTCTGCTTCAGTTTGCCCAAGTTCAACCGCCTTGTCAAGCACACATCAGCCCAGCTGCAAAAGGCCTGATAATTAAGTCAAATTCATTTGTCTTCTTCACCTTGTTATCAACCCGGAAATGCCCAGCAGAAGGATGTCAGCGCCAACAGAGTCATAACTGCGGCAACTGATTGTTGCCAGTTCACGCTCGGGGTGCGGATTAATCCATTCATAACCGAGCATCAGCAGATCCGATCCATTTTCTGTTTTCGCCTGGATTACCGGATCGGCCATATATGTCGCCTGATAGCCCTGGTGACGATAATAGGGATGCAGCATCGGCGTGGCATATCGTTTTGACCAGTGCCAGATGTTGCCGGCATATTCCACCGGGATCTCTATGGCTGTGCCATCTGAATATTTGACTGTATAGACGCCAACTTCAGTGAGCGGCTCCCAGGCGATGCGAACGGCATTGTCGGCTGTCGCGTGCAGGAAAACAAGACGGTCAAAGTGTTCATGCACAGACACATCTAGTGGTCTGGTTGTCAGACGACGGGCACCTGATAAGTTGAAAGCGTCTGCCGGATGAAATGCAGAACCATCAGCAAATCCAACCTGATCCAACGCTTTCTCATTTTTGAGCCACTGCCGCATGTCTCCAGGCAAACCAGGCTGCTGAGCTGGCGGGAGGATAATCGGACGGTACGTCATATCCTGTTTTTTCATCTTGGCAAAACCGCGCAATGCATCGCGGATCGCCGGAATTCGTTGCTGGATGATTTCCGTATAGACTATGCGCGCATCGGCCAGATAACGATCTGACCAGAGCATCTCGGCGCTGTACATCAGGTCGAAGAGCTTGCCTTTTTTTGCCAGCGTGTATTCGTCGAAGCGGCACCAGCTTGACACCTCTCCGCCGATCATGCCCGGCTTAGCCGCCCGGTTTTCATAGCGCGGGTAGTGACTGGAATATAGATTGCCCATGATGGTGCTATAGCCGTGGGCCAGGAGACGATCCTCCAGGTCCTGATCCAAATGGAAATACCAGATGAAATCGAGCATGACGATGTCTCCTGGCAGCCGGTTAATTGCCGGATGTGTCTTGTAGCGACCGGTCGCGTGCAGCATGTCCGACCAGATCATCATGCCCAGGCCTTTTTTCCCCAGATAGTCATACAGGCGGGTCACATGCCGGACATATAAATCGGCAGGGTCTTTATCTATGCAGAGCGGACAAAGACTCATTTGATATATCTCGTCATGCCCCATGTGAACATAACGTGTCGGCTGAACAACCTCAACAATTTCATCAATCAGGTCAAAGATGATCTCATAACTGCGCTCATTAGACGGGCAGTAGGAGTGGGCATAGAACGTACTCGGTGGCTGGTCGGCAGCCCGGGTGTCCGACTGCTCTGCCAAAGGTTGCTTTTCTTCTATCTCGGCAATTTCCGGGTGGGCGAAGGTGATGTACTGGACATGACTGAGTGACTGCACTTCCGGTATAACCTCGAAACCAAGCGTCCTGGCATAATCTACCAGCTCCCGAACCTCTTCTTTTTCCAGCAGTCCGCCACCAGCGACCATCTCCCCATGCGGAAACGCCGGCAGTCGGCCAGCCTTTGCCTCTTGATTGGCGCGCAGCCAGGCCGCGCTGATCTCGGGATGACGGTCAAAGCGCATGCCTCCGGCGAATTCGATAAACAGTGTATTGTAGCGCAGCGGCAGCAGCACATGGCGCAGCAGTCGCTGATAGAAAACGATCGATTCTCTGGGCGGCAGGCCGAAATGGAAGCCTCGAACAGGTTTATAGGGCTGGTCAATCACCTTTCCCAATGGTATTTTCCCGCTATCGCTATGTGCCAACTGGGCAAAGGTTTCGATCGCATATAATAGTGAAATGCGGTTTGAACCGGACAACATGACAGCAGTTTCTGTCACCTCGACAGCATACTGTTCGCCTTGCCCGGAGCAGTCGATGCGCAAAGCAATCGCTGCAGGATCGCTCTTTTGGGCATCTGTTGGACTGATGATTGGCAGATGCAGGTCAAAATGCTCGATCAATGACTCCTGCAGATATTTTGCGGCATAAGCCGTATCGCCTGATTCATCCTGCCGGACGATTACAGCCAGACTGTCAATGGGCAGTATCCCGCCAGAATAACATGTCTGAGCCGGCGTCGGGTAGATGAGCAGTTCACCATCTGTAATGGCGCCGATCAGGTCCAACCGGGTCAGGACAACATCTGTCAACAGGGGTCTGAGCCGTACAACAATTCGGTCTGCTGTGACACCGACTGCGACTGAGACTGATCCGCTGCAGGTTTGGCCGGTGCGGGCATCATGGCGACCGCATAGCTTCAGGTTATCTGCAGGACCGCACAGAATCTCAACCACCTGCACAGATCCCCGATCGGCCAGCGCCAGGTACACAGCGCCGATATAACAGGATTTTTCCAGAGAGAAACAGATATCGACACCGACATCCATCAACAATGACCAGCTCCAGCCGATTGATTGTTCAGGCTGTATTGAACAGTACTGCCAGGTTCTGTCCTCCTGGTTCCGATTCGGTTGTTCTCCTGCCGAAACGGAAGCCGGTTCAGGACCGTACAGATCCGGCATCAGGAGTGTGGTCGTCCCGCGACGGTAATACTTGCAGGATCCCTGGATGCCGGAAGCCGGGTCATTCAAAACGCCGATATACATGGATTTGTCCTCCGGATGATCATCAAGCTGCTACCATTATACATCTATAGGCCGGCCAGTTGATATCTTTGCGGCATTGATCAAAATAAATCATGTATTATCCATGATGCCTGCGGCGTATGCATTAACCATGGTTTAAGCACAACTACCCCAATAAGGCCATCAGTTGGCTGAGGACGACCATGCAAATGAGCGCGAATGGATAGGCCGCGGCATAGGATGCGGCAACATCCTCGGTCCCTGTAGCAGATATCAGAGCACCCAGCGCCGGGGTTGAGGTCATGCCGCCACAGATGGAACCGAGGCTGGAAAGCGTATCCATCCTCAAGAGGAAATGCGCGAGCAGGGCAGCCATGACCATAGGCAGCAGGGTGATGAAGACGCCGATGACAAAAAGAAGCCAGCCAAATTCACGCAGGACAGCGACAAAACCCGCGCCAGCTTGTGTGCCTGCACCCATAAGAAAAAGGCACAGTCCCAGCTCTCGCATGACCTTGACTGTTTTATCGGGAACAGCCAGTGACAGCCTGCCAACTCGCCCGAAATGACCGACCAGAAGTCCTGTCAGGAGAGGACCGCCTGCAACACCCAGGCTGAAAGAGAGTCCGCCCGGCAAGGGTATTGCCAGGCTGCCCAGGAACAGGCCTGCCGCCAGTATTGCGAAGAGGTTCAGAAGGCCGGTTTTCTCCAAAACAATCAAAGGCCGCGTATCTGTCCTGCTGTCGTCGGTTCTGCCCTGCAGCCTGACTCTGAGCGCATCAGCCTCGGCACGGATGTCCGTCCGGACAATCCGTGGATACAGCTGGACGAACAGTACCACACCAACAACGCCAAAAGGATAGGCTATACCGTACCCGACAGAAGCAAGTGTGTCACCTGTGGCCTCAAGAGCGGCAGCCAGACCGGGTGTTGAGGTGAGCGCACCTGTGAACATGCCGATCGCAAGGCTTGCCGGTATCTGGAATAGCTTTGCTGCTGCAAAGGCCAAAGCGCTGCTGATAACGGGGATTAAAATGCCCAACACAAGATAGGCATAGACCTTCTTGCGGATATTGCGAAAGAACACAGGACCGGCAATCGCACCCACACTGCCGATGAAAAGAGCCAGACCGAAATTGCGGATAATCGCGGGAATCTCTGTGCCCATGTGGCCGAAAACAAGGGCAACAATCAAAACTCCCGATGTACCAAGCGAGAGGCCGCGGATAGAGACGCTGCCCAGCAGGTAGCCGCAGCCCATGATGATAAACGCAATCAGTATCGTCTGCATCAGATTTTCCACAACGACGCGTCATCCGGAACCGGATTGTCAGGCATCCAGTCGGCGATACGCGAGACGTTCATCAAGTGATGGTAGGTCAGGTTTTCCGATATAGAATTATTGCCCCACGAACCGCAGCCGAGCGTATTGGTAGGGCTCAGGCCGTTGTAGAACGACCCGCCTGCCGATGTGGCGCACGTCTGGTTGCTGACGATGCGCGAGACTTGGCAGTTCAGTGCCGCAAATTCGATGTTCCTGCGGTTGTGCGAGTGCACGACGATACTGTGGCCTTTACCGATCATCTCCAGGTTGGTCCGCGCCTGTCCAACCGCCTGTTCCCAGGTTTTGTAAGCATACAGAGTCAGGACGGGACACATCTTCTCCGAGCCAAGTATGTCGTCCTTACTCTCTGCCGCAGCAGCGAGCACTTTCGTACCTACGGGAATCTCCAGGTCGCAGGCGCCTGCGATCGCCGCAGCGCTCTGACCGACCGCGTCTTTGTTCATGACGCCGTCAGGAAAGAGATGCGCGCGCAGGATCGGTCGCTCCTGGTCCGTGAGCACATAAACGCCGTTCGCGCGCAGTACATCAAGCGCCTCGTTCCAGCTTGTTTCGGGCAAATGGACGGACTGTTCGCCGGTGCAGATGATGCCGTTGTCAAAGCGCCTGCCTTCAATGACTTTTGGCAGCGCCTCATCGAGGGGGACATCCGTATCCACCAGCGCCTGGACATTGCCGGCGCCGACGCCCAGTGCCGGCTTCCCTGACGCGTACACCGCCTTGACCATGTTCATGCCACCTGTGGCGACGACAACGTCGACCACCTGCATCAGCTGCCTGGTCAGTTCCAGCGACTTGACCGGCAGAATCTGAATGACATGTTCAGGCGCCCCGATTGCCGTCAGTTCCCGGTTCATGTATTGCACAGTCTTT
Organism: Bacillota bacterium; assembly: GCA_033549405.1. Classification (GTDB taxonomy): domain Bacteria; phylum Bacillota; class Clostridia; order Saccharofermentanales; family UBA5734; genus JAAYBY01. Next base: position 7,769 of record JAWSUP010000011.1, read on the forward strand.
ATACAGCAGCGGATTGCACGCGGATGAGGTGCCAGAATGATCGTGTTGCGGCATTTCAAGGCAAACATGGCATTGGACATGCAGGTTACGATCGGGTTGGTGACCGGCGTGATCGCGCCGACCACGCCCACAGGCTGCGCGATGCGTGTGATCCCCGTCACCTCGTCGCGATCAAGGATACCGACAGATTTCCTGCCTTTGAGAGAATGCCAGATCAGGCGCGCCTTGCCTTTGTTCTTCGCCACCTTGTCCTCATAGCAGCCCATGCGCGTTTCATCCACCGCATCTCGCGCCAGTTCCTCCGCATGCGTGAAGATGGCCTCGGCGCAGGCCATGCACAACCGGTCCACCTGCTCCTGCGTATAGCTGTTAAGTTTTTTTTGTGCTATGCGCGCGTGCGCCAGCACGCCCTCGAGGTATGCCTGTCTCTCCTGTTCAGTCTCCATTCTGTACACCTCCTGCTCCTCCAGTGTTCCCGTTGCTCGCCTTCAGTCTGCGTGCCTTGCTCATACTATTTCAATTGCTCCCAGCACGTCGCTCATCGTCTGGCCAATCTTGTCCAGCGACGCGGCTATGTGTATGCCCTGCGCCTGCAGTTCAATGATTTTTGCTGCTGCTGTCCCGCCTTTCCCTGTGATGATTGCGCCGGCATGCCCCATGCGCTTGCCAGGCGGCGCCGAATGACCAGCAATGTACGCAACCACAGGCTTTGTCATATTTCGGGCAATCCACGCAGCAGCTGCCTGTTCACTGCTGCCGCCGATTTCACCAATCAAAACCACCGATCGGGTCTGGCTGTCTGCCTCAAACAAGCGCAGCACATCGATAAAATCCATGCCCTTGACCGGATCGCCGCCGATGCCGACGACGGTCGATTGACCCAGGCCATGTTGCGTCAGTTGATGAACTGCCTCATATGTCAACGTTCCAGAACGCGAGACCACGCCGACCGGACCGGGTTTGTGGATTGCGCCAGGCATGATGCCTGCTTTGCATTGTCCCGGCGTGATGACACCGGGGCAGTTTGGTCCGATCAAAAGAACGCCTGTCTGCGCGGCATGACGTCTGATGCTGATCATGTCCAGAACAGGGATGCCTTCACTGATGCAGATAATCGGTGACAAGCGGCTGTCAATCGCCTCATACAGTGAATCGGCGGCGACTGACGGCGGGACAAAGACAAGTGACGCATTCGCACCTGTCACCTCGACCGCCTCGGCCACCGTGTCGAAGACAGGTACGCCTTCCACAACTGTACCGCCTTTTCCGGGCGTTACGCCTGCAACAATATGCGTACCATATGCCAGCATCTGCTCAGTGTGAAACCGGCCTTGCCGACCGGTTATGCCCTGCACCAGCAGGCGTGTCTGCGCATCGATCAGGATGCTCATGACATAACCCCCTTCTTTGCCAGTTGAACTGCCTGCTGCCCCATCGTGACAAGATCGTCAGCCGTTGTCAGATTGAAGCCCGATTGGCTGAGCAGTTCTCGACCTGCTTCAGCATGCGTCCCTTCCAGCCTGACGACAACCGGCACCTTGACCGTCACTTCCCGTGTCGCCGCAATGATGCCGCGCGCAATCAGATCGCACTGCACGATGCCGCCGAAAATATTAATCAGGATGCATGTGACACGGCTGTCGGACAAAAGCAGCCGGAATGCTGCTGCCACCTTTTCCTGACTGACGCCGCCGCCCACATCCAGGAAATTGGCCGGTCTGCCACCGGACTGGCACAGAAGGTCCAGTGTAGCCATGGCAAGCCCCGCTCCGTTGACCATGCAGCCGATATTGCCGTCCATAGCCACATAACTGAGACCAAGTTTCCCGGCTTCTCTTTCTATAGCGTCATCAGCCTGGCTGTTCAGCTGCCGCATTTCATCGTGCCTGAACAGCGCATTGTCGTCGACCTTGATCTTAGCGTCAAGCGGCAATAACAGCCCTTCAGAGTCAGGAGACAGCGGGTTGATTTCGAGCAATGAGCAATCTTTCTCGACAAACAGGCAGTACAGCTTTTGGGCCAGATCGATAAACGCGCCAACCTGGTCTTTCTCAAGGCCGAGTTGTCCCGCCACTTTTCTGGACTGGTATTGCCTCAGGCCGATTGACTCGTCAACGGTTTCCCGATAAATCATCTCAGGTGTCTTGGCAGCGACCTGCTCGATCTCGACGCCGCCTGCTGCAGAGGCAAGCAGAGTGACGCAGCCGTTCTGCGTATCTACGGCAAAGCCCAGATAGTATTCGCTGTTGATATCGATGGCGCGGCGGATATAGACGATTTGAACAACCAGGCCGGCTGAACCTGTCTGTGCCGTCACCAGCCTGCTGCTGAGCAGATGCAGGGCAATCGTCACTGCTTCTGCCTCGTCTGCGGCGAAGCGGACTCCGCCCGCCTTGCCGCGTCCGCCCGTGTGCACCTGGGCCTTGAGCACGTAGGGTCCGCCGCCAAGTTGCTGACAGGCTGCACGGACGTCATCGACCGTTCTGCAGACGAATCCGGGCAGCGTGCGGACGCCATAGTCCTGCAGCCATTGCATCGCCTGATATTCATGGATGTTCATGTGCAGGTCCTCCTGTCGTTGTACACTGCTATTTATGTGCTGTACACCAACGCGGATGCGCGTACGCCTCCGGGTTGGCCACTGCAGGCCAGCGTTCGCCGTGCAGAACGGCCAGGCAGCCTGCAACGCACTGTACACCCATATTGCGCACGGCTTCGCGGGTCATGGCTGCGCTGTGCGGGCTGATAATGATATTTGGCGCTGACAGCAATGGGTTATCCGCCTGAACAGGTTCGTCAACAAACACATCGATGCCGGCGCCCGCTATAATTCCATTGTTCAGGGCATCGAACAGAGCTCCTTCATCAATGATGCCGCCGCGTGCGCAGTTGATCACAACCGACGTCGGTTTCATCAGGGACAGTTCCGCTGAACCGAGCAGCCCTTTGGTCTCCGGTAACAGGGGAACATGCACCGATACGACGTCACAGCGTGGCAGCAGCTGCCTTAAGTCGTTCGCATAGAGACAGCCACTGGCTTCGATCTGATCGCGGGACAGAAAGGGATCGTAACCGATCACCTGCATGCCGATCGCCTGGCAGAGCTGCGCCACCTTCCGACCGATCGCACCCAACCCGATCAGCCCAATGGCCTTGCCCGCGACCTCGAAGGCTTTGCCGTTGTCGCGGACGGCTGTGAACTGCCCCCTGGCCGTTTCCGTCTGTGCTTCGAACAGGTTCTTGGCTACGGCAAACAGCAGCGCTAACGTATGCTCAGCTACCGACTGTGTATTGGCGCCCGGCGTGAGCACCACCGGTATGCCGGCGGCTGTCGCTGCTGCGATATCCACATTGTCATAGCCTACTCCTGTGCGACCGATCACCCTCAACAGCGGTGAACCGTCTATCACACCGGCATCGACTTTACCGATGCGCAGGATAAGCGCGTCCGCATCACGCATCGCTGACAGGTAGTTGTGCGGATTGCCATCGTTGGCAACGTAGATCTCGGCCTGTGCCGCCATCTGTTCCATAGCCTCTGCGCACAGCGCCTTCGAAAAGACTGCTTTCATTTGCCTTTGCTCCTTTACTGATGATGTTCAGCCCTTGACGCCCAGTGTGCGTCCGCCATCTATGGCGTAGTTCTGTCCCGTGACGAAATCCGAGTCCGCTGACGCCAGAAAGAGGATCAGCCGGGCCACTTCATCCGGCCTGCCGCAACGTCCCAGGTAAGTGCCGTTGGAAAACTGCGTTGGGTTGTGAGAGATCACGCCCGGAGACACGCAGTTGACGTTGATCTGATATGGTCCCACCTCCATGGACAGAGCCTTGGTGAATGCGATGATGCCGCCTTTGGCAGCCGAGTAGTCCACTCGTGTCATCAGGCCGTTGACGCCGGCCACTGAACCCATGTTGATGATCTTCCCGCTTTTCTGCCTGATCATGCTATCAAGTACCGCCCGGGTGCAGATGAATGTGCCTTTCAGGTTCAGGTCCAGCACAAAATCCCAGGTCGACTCTTCAGAGTCGCAGAATTGCGTGATCTTACCGATCAGGTTGCCGCTGCCGCCGGCATTGTTGACCAGGATGTCCACGCTGCCATACGTTGCAAGGGTCTCCTGCACCATCGCTCTGACCTGACCGCTGTCGCGCACATCAACGATGGCTGTCAGTGCCTGACCGCCCGCCTGGATGATCTCTGCTGTAACGGTTTCTGCCTTTGCTCTATTGATGTCACTCACCACGACGTTTGCGCCTTCTTCTGCCAGCAGCAGCGCCGTCGCGCGCCCGATGTTGCCTGCAGCACCTGTCACGATCGCCGTCTTCCCCTGCAGTTTCATGACCGCTTCCCTGTCTTTCATGTTTTCTGCCAGCTCCAGAGCGGATTCTGCGTGCAGAATTTGGCTCCGGCCACTGGCAGACTGATCCCGCTGATATAACCGGCAGCGGCATCGGAAGAAAGAAACAGGTATGCTCCGACCAGGTCAGACGGTTTAGACAGACGGTTGAGGCCAATGCTGCTGACCAGCATATCGTGGTTTTTGGCTACATTCGCTGCTGTAAATTCTGTATGCACATAACCGGGAATGACGCCGACTACCCGGATTTTATCACTGGCCAGTTCAATGGCCAGTGACTGTGTCAGGTTGTTGACCGCCGCTTTTGTGGCTGAATAGAGCGCTTTTCCTGCAGTCGGAACTAATGATGTAAATGACGATGTGTTGATGATCACGCCGCCGCCTGATGAGCGCATGTATCCAGCCGCGATCGCACTGCCGTAATAGACAGCCCTGAGGTTCGTGTTGACCACCTTGTCCCACTGGTCCTGCGTCAGTGTTTCGAACGGGGCAGGTTCGATGGCGCCAGCATGGTTGATCCAGATATCGATCCGCCCATATTGGCGTACCGTTTCTTCGGCAAACCGCACGAGGTCTTCATGCACGGCGACATCTGCGGCAACCGCACACAGGGTGTACCCCTGCTTGTGAAATTCTGCCGACAGCGCATCCAGTCGAGTCTGATTGCGTCCGCAGACAGAGACAAGGCAGTCCTCTTCAGCAAAGGCCAGGGCCACTGCCTTACCGATCCCGGCCGAGCCTCCTGTGATGGCCACTACTTTATCTTTCAGACCCAGGTTCATGATTGTGCTCCTTTTTCGCCTGACGGCAGCATGACCGAGACCAGCTCGCGCACCTTTTCGATCTGGCTGAGCATGCGTGCTTCCTCATCGGGACTGGCCGAGTCCTGGGGCTGCGTCACGCGCTTGTCCGTCAAGCCAAGCGTGCTGATCGCGAATTTCGCCGCAGCCGTCGCATTGGCCGTCGCAGTCAGTATCTTTGACGACTCCCGAATCAGTTCATTGTAGATTCGTGCCTGTGCCAGGTCGCCTGACCGGCCGGCGTTGTATGCGCCAACAAACAGTTCCGGAAACAGCGGGCCCAGCGCCGGAACCAGGCCGTCCGCGCCCATCAGCAGGGCAGAGACAGCATGCGGCGTCGTGCCCTCAAGCACAGAAAACGCGCTGTCCCGGTAGCGTGACACGAGCGCAATGAATTCCGTGTACTGCCCCGAACTGTCTTTGTAGCCGCGAATGTGGTCCATCCGGGCGATCGCATCGACCGTGTCTGGTTTCAGGTGAAGGCCCGTAAAAGACGGCATGTTATAGATCAGGATATCGATCGATGCCTCCCGCGCTATTCGCTCAAAGTGGCGGATCGTCTCAGCCTGTGATGTATGGCGGGCATAGAAGATCGGCGTCACGACGGCACAAGTGCCGCCCAACTGTTCCAGTGCTTTCAGGTTCTCGATCACGCGCTGCGTGCTGCTGTCCATGATGCCGCATACAACAGGCACGCGGCCGTCAGCCTGCTCGATTGCGATGCGGATCGCACGGTTGCGCTCTGCCTGCGTCAGCGCCATCGTCTCCCCGTTCGTGCCGGCCACGAAAATCCCGTGCAGGCCGTGGCTGATGCAATACTCGATCAGTGCGCGCAGGCCTGCTTCATCCACGCGTTCGCGCGCATCAATCGGCGTGATGATCGGCGGTATGACGCCGTGGTACTTCTTTATATTCATGCTTGTTCCTTTCTGCGCAGACTTAAAAGACCCCGCTCTGCCCGGGCTGTTGCTCGTTGCTTCTGCTATGAACCTTATGTTGTGTTGTTTGTATCAGCCTGTTGCTGCGTTACGTGAGATTCAGGGACTCACCGGGCTCTGACCGGCTGACGCGCCAGTCGACATTCTGCAGAACAGTGCGCATCGAGCGAAGCAGCGGCTGGTCTGGATGGAGCCCCGGTTTGTACTGCTGGTTGCAGAAGATCAGGGCAGACCCGAGCATCGGCCCCATCACGCGCAGCAGCTTGGAATGCTGGCCATGGCACTGGAACTGGAAGGGGATCTTCATGACCTTCTTCAGTTCGACGATCGTTCGAAATGCTTCGAGCAGATCGTTTTCATTGAGGCAGATCGTGACGATCTTGATCATGTCGGGACCACGCGATTCCATCTCGAGCGCGAAGGGGATGACCTGCTCTGTTGTCATCAACACGCGCGTGTGGGACGACAGCAGCACCTCGCCGCCCAGCTCATGGATCTGCCCGATCAGTTCCTGCTGACGTTTGAGAGCCTCGCGGTTCTCTGTCAGTTCAAGCGGCTTAGAACCGCGGGTCAGCGAGTATTCATTCAAGGCCTGTGGCGTCATAACCGGACGGTCAGGATCGAAGTAATCGCCGATCAGGTCGATCCCCGCCGCGCCTGACCTGATACCCAGCAGCTGCTCCTCTGCTCGTTCAGCATCGGTCATCTGCGGGTCCGAACGATAATTGAGCAGCAGGACGGGACGCGTTGTGCTGCTCATGATGTTGCCCAGATCACGAGGGTTGCGGTATTGCTTCTCGAGAACATTGAGATGCAGGTCGTAGGCATCCGCTCCGTCGTACTCTGAATTCTTAATATTGGCATTGACGCTGGCAGGATCCTTTTCCCTGATCACGGCTACCAAAAACGGCTGGGGCAAGTGGACAAATGTCTTTTTCATAAAGTACTCCTGTCTTTTTTGATGATACAGCTTATTATTTAAGTGCCTGCAGCTCGTTCGTTCACTGCTGATAGCAGTTATTCATCTCATTTATGTCTGACAGGCAGTATCCACATCACGAACCGAGACTGCGTCCTCCATCAATAATAAAATTTTGTCCCGTGACAAAGTCAGCCTCGCTTGAAGCAAGGTAGGCAATCATACCAGCCACTTCTTCCGCTGTTCCAGCCCGGCCCAGGTGGGTCGTTTTCGCCAGGCCTTCCATGATACCAGGTCGGCCTTCGACCATTCCTTCGGTGGTGATCGCACCGGGAGCCAGGCAGTTGACTGTGATGCCATATTTTCCATATGCTTTTGCCAGAGATTTAGTCAGTGCGATGATGCCGCCTTTTGCCGCGGCATATTCAACGCCGCCGCCTGCGCCGATCACACCGGCTATCGATGACATATTGATTATTTTCCCATATTTTTGCGCCATCATCTGCTCGATAACCGCCCGTGTACAGATAAAGGCGCCCATCAGGTTAACCCCGATAATCCAGTTCCACAGTGTCTCATCTGATTCATGGAATGGTTTCTGCTTAAGTCGGGCCGCGCCGCCTGCATTGTTGACCAGGATATCCACACCACCCAGTTGTTCATTCGCCAGATCGACCATTGCCTGAACCTGATCTTTGTTACTTACATCAGTCACAATTTTAAAGGCACGACCGCCTTGAGCTTTAATCAAAGCTTCAACCTGGCCCAGCTTATCAGCATTAATATCAGATATGACAACAGCCGCGCCTTCAGCAGCAAGGCGAATGGCAGTTGCTTTGCCTATGCCGCTGGCCGCTCCTGTAACGATTGCTCTTTTTCCCTCAAGTTTCATACTGTATTTCCTCACTATGGATCACATGTCGCAAGAATAGTTGATTCAGTATTGAATTTTCTGGAAATCCCACTTGTGTATGCGCGGGGTCCGGATGGCAACGCCATCCGGACCTGCTCTTTGCTGCTTGTTATCTGTTATCAATTGCCGGATCCGGCGGATTTCCACCGTTCATAGACTTCCTGGTAAATTGCCACTAATTCGTCTGAACCACGATCTTTGCAGCCCTGTACAAATGCGTCAAAACCATCAAATGACTCTTCTCCAGTCATAAACCGGGCTTCCATCTGCTCCACATAGGGTGTCAAGTCAGTCACGATCATATTGATTTTCTCATTCTCTTCAGCTGTCATCATGACTGTCGGGAATGCGGGGCGGTAATAAGGTGTATAATTTTCGTCGATGTCTTTTGTCAATTTCCTCTGGGTCGGGCTTAACGAGGTTAGGTAGTAGCCCAATGGCTGGTCATCCGGGAGACTGACATATGGCATTGACATCGGATTGATTTCCTGCAGCCTGAATTCATTGTAGCTGGAATACTTTTCTGGCCATGTCAGTTGATATCCCTTGATGCCTTCTTCATTTGTGATTAAAGTCCAGCCGCCTTCTCCGCCTTCATATGTGCCATTCTCCGGTCCGAACTGCATGATTGTTGACCCTTCTGCCGTATATATCCAGTCGATATACCGGATAATCGCCTCAGGATAACGACATTCACTGGTCACGGAAATACCACCATACAGGCCAGGTACTTTACTTGGCCACATTTTAGTCTGGTTGTACTGGCTTACCATCGGTGGCATAGCTTCATACTGGGTGTAGTCGGATTCCTGAGGCACCATCAGCCAGTCAGCATGGTAGCTCATGACACCATAGCGCATCTGTCCGCCTTTAGCTAAAAATTGCTCCTGGGTTTGCGAGAAGTACTCCGGATCGACAAGTTCATCCTTGTACAGTTTGTTGAAATACTTCAGGTATTCTTCATAAAGTGGCTCAGTCGGAGTATAGACTACGGTGTCGTTGATTGTGTCAATCCGACTGCTGACATAGCCGAAAGCGACCAGAATTGGGATATCGATGGCAAAACCCGTGTTGAACATACCTGGGACCGGGATCTCATCGTTGGCGTCTCCATTTTTGTTCATGTCATTGGTTTTGAACGCCATGAGCACATCATAAAACTCGTCAAGGTTAGTCGGCTTTTCCATGTTCAGATCACGAACCCACTGGGCATTGATCCAAAAACGTTTTTGGGCATAGTTACGGGTCATGACGCCAAATCCTGTCAGTTTGTATACATTGCCGTCCGGAGATGTCAGTGCCTTGATCACTTCAGGATATTGCGTAAACCGCTGCGTAACTAATGGTGCATAATCTTCAAGATAGTCGGCGAGAGAGATGATCAAACCCTGTGATCCATATTTGATTAAATCCAGATCCTGAAGGTTATTTGCCGACAGGATAACCTCCGGCAAGGCTTTTGTCGCAAACGCTAAGTTTATGCGTTCATTCCAAGCATCTTCACTGACGCTTGTAATGTCAAAACCGATATTCGTTATCTCTTTCGCTTTGCGAAAACACCACATGTCGTTCCACTCGGCACTCGTCGCGCTGCGCCTTGCCATTGCTGTAAAAATCAATTCAGAATCGCTGATGGGCAAACCGGTCTGGTTAACAGGGCCGCCGGTGGTTGTCGCAGTCGTTGTAGTCGCTGCAGTCGTAGTCGTCGATTTCGTTGTTCCGCCTGTCTGGCTGGTTGTCGTCTGTGTGCCGGTGCAGGCCGCCTGCATCAGGATCAAGATTATCACCAGGATAAGGACGAATAGTTTCCTATGCATTTTGCTACCTCCCAATACAATAGATGATGGTCTGATTTTAGACAAACCGTTCATTGATCTTTGGCTATCCAAGTCATCAAGTTCATTGTGTTCAAACACAATTGCTCACATCCTTCCTGAAGGTGCACCAGTCAGAGAGGAAGAAGCGGGCATCAGTTTCTGTTCATCGACCTTGCTGTTAACCGGTTCAGCATGCATTGTGTCGATGAAGCTTTGGCATCACGCAACCTTTCGTTTGCATCTATTTTCACTTAATGACTCCAAAATTAGAAATTTTTGCAAAACGAACACCCTCTTATCCTTTGATCGAGCCAACCATGATCCCCTTGATAAAGAAGCGCTGGACAAAGGGATACAGCATCAGCATGGGTACTGATGATACGACAATCAGGCTGTATTTCATGGTTTGCGCCAGGCGGGCACGACGGGCGATGTCAATGGCTTCTTCAATATCCAGCATATCGAGCGTCTGATTTTGAATAAGTATTTCACGCAGAACGATCTGCAGTGGTCTCAGCTTCAGATCATTCAAGTAAATCAGGGCGTTGAAATAGCCATTCCAGTGTCCCGCGGCATAGAAAAGAACCAGCACCGCAATAACAGGTACCGATAGCGGTAAGATTATGGTGAAAAAGATCCTGAAATCATTGCAGCCATCGATACGGGCAGCTTCTTGAAGTTCCAGCGGTATGCTGCTCTGAATAAATGTACGGGCAATGATCATGTTCCAGATGGAAATTGCCCCGAGTAAAATCATGACATATGGGGTGTTTACTAAACCCAGACTGTTAACCAGCATGAATGTCGGGATCAAACCGCCGCTGAACCACATCGTGAAAGCCATGATCATCGTAAGCAGGTTTCGCCCGTACAAATCACGACGCGACAGGGCAAAAGCAGCGGTCATTGTCAGGGTGATGTTCAGCATCGTCCCAAAAAAGGTATAGATAAACGAGTTGCGATAACCAATGAACACAGCTTTGTATTCAAAAACCGTTGTGTAACCATCTGTGTTAAAGCCTCTCGGCCAGATATAGACATTTCCTGTATTTACCAGGTCGGGATTGCTGACTGATGCGGAAAGAACGAAAAGCAGTGGATAAAGTACCATCACAAGTATAATGCTTAAAAGTGAGTAGTTCACGACAGCAAAGACCTGATCTGAGTGCTGGTTGTGTTCTTTCATATCTATCACCTCTACCACAGACTGGTTGTGCTGATGCGTTTGATAATCGAATTGATCGTCAGAATCAAAATGAAGTTAATGATGGAATTGAAGAAGCCAATCATCGCAGAATAGCTGAATTGGGCACCCAACAGGCCGACCCGATAAACATAGGTGGAGATCACTTCGGATGAACTCAGGTTCAAAGCGTTTTGCAGCAGAAACACTTTTTCGAAACCAACATCCATGATTCGTCCGCAGCGCAGAATGAATACCGTGATGATTGTCGCCTGAATGCCCGGTAAATTGATATGCCATATGCGCTGCAACCGACTGGCGCCGTCAATCTGCGCCGCTTCGTGCAGATCAGGATCGACCCCGGCGAGCGCTGCCAGGTAGATGATGGACCCCCAGCCGGTTTCCTGCCAGATGCCCGACAAAATGTAGATGGGGCGAAACCATTCAGGTTTCGTCAGGAAGTTTTGCGGTTGGCCGCCCAGAAAAACAATCAGCTTCGTTATAATGCCCATCGTCGGCGAAAGGAAATTGATCACCATCCCGATCAGCACAACCATTGAAATGAAATGGGGAATATAGGTCGCATTCTGGACGATTTTCTTATAGCGCAGGTTGTTGCAGTCATTGAGCATCAACGCCAGAATGATCGGCAACGGAAATCCACAGACGAGAGCCAGAATATTCAGATTCAAGGTGTTGCCAACGACAATTTTAAACTGCGGAGAAGAGACAAACCTCAGGAAATGCTTGAGGCCAACCCACTTGCTGCCCAGAATGCCAAGCCCGGGCGAATAATCCCTGAAGGCAATCTGCAGTCCATACATAGGCTGGTAGTGAAAGAGGAGGATATATGCCAGGCTTGGCAGTAACAATACGTAGAGCTGCCAGCTGGACTTCAACTTGTCTATAGGTCTTTTCGAGTTCAAGGATGTTGTCTGCATTTTTCTTCTGCCGCTTAAACTGTTCAAGATGCGCCTCCAGCCCTTCACTTTGTCTATGCTCAATGATATCCGAAGTATATCAACTGTTCGTGTTAGCACCGGGAGAATAATTACAGTCTATTGGGCATGTCACGTGCCGGCAATATGTGTTATTTGTGCATTGTGTTGTTTTATAGTCATTGTGCGCGGCAAAATCCCAGTATACTCAACAATGCCAGTGCTTTTTCGATCACCGCATACTGGGCCCCGGCAATGCCGTTTTCAAAAACTACACAGAAAACCTTTGGTAAAATAATGTTCAGGATGATCTGCCGGTTCGGTATTTCCCGGGACTGACCCCGATTATCTGGGTGAACTTGCGCGTGAAATTCGGCTGATCGAGATACCCGACCTGTTTCACGATGTCGCTGACCGTCATATCAGAGTTGGTTAACAATTCACACGCAGCTTTGATGCGCAGATTTGTCAGATAATCTATGAAGTTTATACCCTCATTATCGCGGAAAAACCGGCTCAGACCTGAGGGTGTCATGTCGAATTTCTCAGCGAGCATACTTAGGCAAAGGTTGTTATCGGAAAAGTTTTCGTCGATGTAGGCCTTGATCTGCTCATGCTGCTTGTATAGCAGGCTCTTTTTCTGCTGATCGAC
>JAWSUP010000011.1:20296-26226 GCA_033549405.1 Bacillota bacterium
CATGGCCAGGTATTCCTCGAGTGTTGCGAAGTGGATGAACTTGTTGGTTTCGTATTCATCTAAAGCCATGCCAAGTTCATCAGCAAGCTGCAATATCCTTGCCGTATTGCAGGAAGTGAAAAACGTGAGCATCTGGACATTAACCTGTGATCTCTTTGCCAGCAGGTCGTTGGACAGTTCCTGCATCGCCTGTTCAGCAATCTGACGATTGCCATGCCGCACAGCCTGGAGCAGGCGTAATTGCGACTGAGCCGGGTACCAGTATTTACCTTTTTCCTGCCACGTCTTCAGTTGCGAAAAATATACGATCTGTTCTTCGCCGGCATCAGTGGACTCAGCCGCGGCGATGGCCTCCATCAGGGACTGGTTGAGTCGTTCGATGTTCAGGCATATGTTGCCAACCCCAATGCGCGGTGAACATGCTGTTATTCGATTGACATGTACTGCCAGTTCGGTCACATAGTCCTGAAGGAGCGTATCATTCTTATCCAGCATTAGAAAAACTGCCAGCATTCTCTTTATGGCCAGGTGGAAACTGAATGCCTTTCCTTCGCTGTTGTTATGTATATCATGAAACAACTCATCTATTTCACCCGCTCGCAATGAGCGCGGGAACAGAAGCACAATCATACAATAATTTGATTCCGTCAATGTGATACCAGATGATTGCAGTTGATCGACAAATTCATCATCATTGATGTCCTGCGCGCCGCTGACCAGATAACTGACCAGATTATTAACCATGAAAACGCGACTTTTATCAACTTGACGCATCAATACCGCATTACTTGATGTTATGTCCTGCACGGCTTTGCTGATCGATTCGATTTCATTATCCTGATCATGACCCGCCGGCATGGTAATATAGCTTTTGATACGTTGGATTGGTTTATAGTTGCGAAAAGCAATCAGAATACCAAGAAAAATACCTGCCAGTATGATCAAAACAGTGGTTGTCAACAGCGCCCAGCGATTCGCAAAAAAACTGCGCTGGAACTGGTCTTTCGGGATTACCATCATGTATCGCCACCGGGTCAGAGTTGAATCGATCTCAATGACTGACACCGTTTGCCCATTCAGCTTCTGTTCATGATGGCTGTTCGCAAGTTTGTTCTGAATGTCAGATATCTGATGATCTGCGAGTTGATAACGATTCTGACTGCTGAAAAGGACCTCATCCAGTTCATTCAGGATCAGGGCTGTTCCCTCCAGACTGCCTGTCAGATTCGCAATCATATTATTGATGTAATCATAATCAATGAGTCCGACTAAAGTGCCATAAGGATTGCCGCTATAATATGGCTGCGGCATCGCAATGACAAAATACCGTTTGTTGCTGGTGATATGCCTTAGCCAGCAACCAGATGGAGAAAACTGCATTGTAAATGTCGTGTCAAGAAATCCGTGAAATGACTGGTTGTCCCAATTCCCTTCTGCTTTGTATGTATATTCTGACATGACATTCAGGGGATACTCTCCTTTATTGGATATCACCAATGACATATCTTTGTAATAGATCATCAGATCCTCAAAATCATCATTCAGATATTGGTAGGAACTGATATGCTCAACTGCATTCATCCGCGACAGGCCGGCTGAATGGATCTTATATGGTGAAACAAACTCACTGTGTGAAAGCCGCGTCGATATGATGCGGAAATTGTTAACGCGCCTTTCGATATTACCTTGAATCTGTTCCATCGCATACTGCTGGAGGTGGTTAACCTCTTTGACCAACTGGTCGCGCAGATTGACGTAAAATATTGCGGCTAATATTGACACTGGGATCAATATCAGAAGAAAATTATAAATGATATAACTCTTAAGGACCTTTGACTTAAGATATTTCATCAACACGCTCCCTTTGGTTCATTTTCGCAGCACTCATTTATTTCGGATCCACTTCAACCGCCCTGACACCAAACTGTCTTCCGGCACCGCCGCTGATCCGGACGGTTCGCGTCTCACCCGGCAGCAGGTCAAAATAGTTGTCGCTCAGATGCAGGTCCGCGTCCGCATCGATCCAGACGCCCGGCGCAAAACTGTCAGCTTTGACGGTGACCAGCCGGTCCGGACCGTCGTCTTCCTCCCGGACAATGGATACTTGTGGCCGGCATAGATCCAGTTCACGATAGGGGCTTTCGAGCAGTATGGCCGGAATCATGGCCTGGTCGTTGTTCTGCGATCTAGGCCAGGCATAATGCATACCGTCAGTCATCGATCCTGCTGCTTCAAATCGGGTCAGCACTTCCCTGCTGTACGGCGCCATGGTTGTGGTCATTGTCGTAGCATGCCGCTCCTGGCCGTCGAAACGTACCCAACCGGTCTCGAGTTCGATGGTCACTGATTGCGCCGTGTCATTGCAGCCCATAACGACGATCTGGCCGGCATCAGCCCGCAGAATCAACTTTTGCGGCATCAGAGCCCGACGCACGGCATAGAAGGCGATTTTGCGGCGCAGGTAGTAGTCGACGATGGTCCAGCCAACTTCGCCCCAGCAATCGTTATACATCCAGAATAATGCGCCGCTGCAGGTTGACTTGAAGCGCAGTGCTTCCAGCGAATAACCCAGCATCAGCCCCTGGACCAAGCCTGCATACAGGATGTACTGGTCCAGATCCAGTTCCCTGTCTGTATAATGCCTGCTGATACCGGCTGCGACTGTCTTTTTTTCAAATGTGTTGGTGTGCAGCTTCCAGATCTTACCCTGACGATCGATCGGCTCTCCGGCGAAATATTGCTCGATGCTCTGGCGTGATGCCGGTCCGGGATAGCCGTATTCTGATACGAAGGCAGCCTCAACCTGATCGTAGACGCGCGGATCGATGCGCTTTGCCATGTCCGGATTCATCATGGCTTCCCGCCAGTGATGGGCGTCGCCGACCAGAGGATCATTTGGTTCGGATCCGCCATATGGCGAGCTGTTCCAGTAGGGGATATTCGGGCAGTTATGGCGCATAATGTCCGGCATCATCACATTTGCCATGTAGAGACCATACTGCTTATCATGTTTGAGCAGGCCCTGGTTCAACAACCGTCGACCGTAGATCCAGTGATTCTCGTTGTTGCCGCAGAACAAGGCCAGACAGGCATGGTTTCTGAGTTTTTTGGTCTGGTAGTCAAATTCCCTCCGGACAAGATCACGAAACGCTTCCCTGTGGTCCGGATACGTCGAACAGCCAAACATCATGTCTTGCCAGACGAGGATCCCATAACGGTCACATGCTTCGTAAAAGGCGTCTTGTTCATAGAGTCCACCGCCCCAGATGCGTAACATATTGAAATTTGCCTGCTGCGCATCTCGGATCAGCATATCATATTTCCGCGGCGTGACCCTGGCATAGATCGAGTCAGCCGGGATCCAGTCCGCGCCCTTGCAGAAAACCGGAATGTCATTGACGATCAGGCCGAAGCGCCGGCGCGCCGTGTCTACACGGCTGGTATCCAGCCGAACGGTGCGTATGCCAACATGGAAATCCGGATGCCGGATCTGCCTGCCCTGATGCGTCACCTGGACGGTGACCTGATAGAGCTCCTGGCTGCCCATCCCGTTGGGCCACCAGAGCCTGGCCTGCTCGACCGTCAGATCGAAATTGATGTGGTTGATGCCGGAGATAAGCAGCACATCAGTCTGTAACGCCAGCACTTCGTCATCACCATGGCTGATCACCACTGCGACATCTGCATCGGTGGTAGCCAACAGGTCAAGATTATCGATGGTGACCACGACATGCAGATCGGCATCGGTCTGCTTAACAGCCTGGCCATCGGTCGATCGCAATTGACGCGTCTCCACCTGTACATCCCGGATGGCCAGTTTTTTGTGGTATTCAATCCAGGCCCTCTTAACGATACCGCAGGTGCCGATGCGCGGACACCAGTCCCAGCCATAGACATACGTCGGTTTACGCACAAACGCGCGCCGCTTGTCGCCGCGTTCCGGACAGCCGTTGCCCGCTTCGGTCGATACGGCAAAATCAAGTTCTGCCAGATCCGCGTCACAGACTGTCTCCAGACCGCTGGTCAGACGGATGATCAGTTCGTTTTCGCCATCTTTCAGCCATTGCCTGACATCTGCCCTGAAAGGGAAATGTGCGCTGGCCTGGTGACCGATCCAGGCGCCGTTGAAAAAAATATCGGCATTTACATCAAGTGACTCCAGAACCAGTTCGGCTGTGTCACAGTCAGACCAGCCCGGTTCAGGCACAAGCAGTTGCCGGAACCACCAGGAGCGCTGTTCGATCCATTCAGCAGCGAAACAATGGTCAGCCAGGACCGGATCCTTGATGATTCCGGCCGCTATCAGTGGCTGATGGACATCACAGGGCAGTGAAAGCCCCATATGCCAGCCATCCTGCCAGCTGCTGATCCACCCCGCCTGATCTTTTGTGTATGCCAGCGGCGCTTCGTGCAACATCCAGTTTTCATTGAGCCATTGCCTGATCATTACCATAGACCTCCTGCTTGATATATTATTTCACGCCGGTTCGATCCAACGATTTCGTTTCACTCATGAGCTTTTTTATATCCCAATATGCTTTGCGTTCAGACCATCCATATATCGCCCGGATGGTCATACAAATACTTCACATAATGCCTCTCACAGTCCCAGCCATGCCCGGTTCATGCGGGCCAGGACCAGCCGGTCCAGGCAATCACCAGCAGACTCATCCCGGCCTTGTTCATAAAAGCAGTAGAGCCATTGTCCGTCAGGCGACGCCGCCAGGTCGGAATAACCGGCCAGCTTTTCCAGATAATGTCCTGGTTGCCAGCTTTTGCCATCATCATGGCTGATACAGACGGTCAGGTCGGTCCGTTGCGGTCCTTCGGTTGCGCAGTTGCTGAAGGCCAGGCAGGCCGGCTCATCTGGCGAAAGGCCAGGCAGGCTGACCATACCGGCACAGCAGACTGGATCCGGCAGATCGTCGGCCAGCCAGGGTGCCGACCAGGATTGCACACCATTGTCCGAGATGGCCAGAGCCCTCCGCCGGCAGGGTGTTTCGTGGCGCATGTTGATCAGGATCCTGCCATCGTTTCTTTGGACAAGGGCTGATTCATTGGGGTTGACCAGCAACTGGCCTTGCCCGGTCGCCAGGGGCAGGATATCACCGCAATGCCAGGTTTTACCGCCGTCATCACTGGCCAGTGTCGTGACGACCGAGGGGCGATGGGCTCTTCCACCGCCATTGCAGAGCCAGACAGGCAGAAGCAGGCTTCCGTCGCGCGTTTCAATGCCATGGCCCGGGCCCAGTCCGAAGACCGTCCAGGCATATTGGTTACGAATAGTTGTCAGAACATCTGTCCGCTCAACCGGCGCTGTCCAGGTCAGGCCATCATCGTCGCTGAGCTGGTGAAAAAAGCGGTTGTAGTCTTGTTCCCAGAAAAAGTGGATCCGACCACGCCGTGTTGTGATCATGACCGGGTTGTTGATCGTCAGGTCCCCTGTCTGTTCAATCACGTCACGGCGGGGTGACCAGGAAACGCCGCCGTCCGTGCTGCGTCGCAGCCCGATATTGCGCGTGTTCCAGTCACTGGCATCCAAGCGGGTCTCATAATAGGCCAGCAGCGTTCCCGCTGCCGTGACGACAATGCCAGGGATGCGATAACATGACCAGCCTCCCTGATCGTGCTGCTCAAGCGTCGTTTTTACACAGATGGGTTGTGCGTGTTGCATATCGACTGCCTCCTTATGTGTACCGGTTGTGTTGTCAGATGGCTGCTCTCATTTACTCAGTCAGGTGACTGCCGAACCGCTGCAGGACCTGCAGAGCCTTCAGGGTGATCCATTTGGACGGCTTTCCCTTCTTCTCAATCCGCACGTTAATTTTACCATTGAATGAGTTTTCCAGATTCCAGCGCCCATCCGGCAGTCTTTTAGACATCATAATATCCAGGGCATCCTGCAATCGCGGATCCCATAGATCCAGATC
>JAWSUP010000012.1:0-26026 GCA_033549405.1 Bacillota bacterium
GCTGCATTGCTTCCGGTCCAATCACCTATACTGAGTTAACCCGATAGCCACAAAAGAAAATTACCCCTTGACAAGGCGGCGTAATCAGGTAGAATGTTAACCGTAGTTAACTTATGATTATTGAGCGGACAGGAGCCCAGCATGAGCCAGACACATATACCTCTCAGCGAACTGACACCCGGACAGTCCGGTCTTGTCCTTTCTATTGGCGGCAGCAGCCTCTTGCGACAGCGTCTGATAGCGATGGGCGTAACACCCGGAGCCTGGCTGATCGTTCGAAAATATGCGCCTCTTGGTGATCCCATGGAGATAAATATCCGCAACTATTCTTTATCGATACGCAGAAAGGATGCACGGGATATCATGGTTGATACCCGACAGGATAGACAAACATGAGCATTCGCATCGCTCTGGCCGGTAATCCCAACAGCGGTAAAACGACTTTATTTAATCGACTGACCGGGACACGTCAGACAACCGGCAATTGGCCGGGCGTTACTGTCGAGAAAAAAACCGGCGTCATTCGCCATTCATGCGGCGAGCTGATTGTGATCGACTTGCCGGGTATCTATTCCCTGTCTCCCTATTCATTGGAAGAAACCATCACGCGCAACTACATCGTCGATGAAAGTCCGGATGTCGTCGTCAACATTATTGATGCAACCAATCTGGAACGCAACCTGTATTTTTCGCTCCAGCTGAAAAAACTCGGCAAACCTATGGTCATTGCCCTGAATATGATGGATGAAATTCTCAGTCACGGCGATCAACTTGATGTCGCCCGACTGTCTGCATTGATGCAGGTGCCGGTGATTCCGATATCCGCCAAAAAGGGCGAGGGGATCGATGCCCTGATCATGGCGATCTGCCAGATGACGAACTTCAATCGCATGCAGGGCGGTTATGGCCGATTGGGCTGCCACCGGCATGGCCGGCATGGCCGTTGCAGCCATCTGGATGGCTGCTGTATCCACCCATATCAAAACCGACAAGAATCTGATTCAGAGACGGTGACATCTCCTGAAGCTGCGCTGCAGAAAAATAATGACCTGCATGGGGATGATGCAGCATCAAGTGACGACAGCAAAACCGTAATTCACGCATTTGAACCAGAATCAGAAGCAGAAACAGAAGCCATGTATCATCGGGCAGCATGGATTCACGATCAAGTGCTGCAGCACAGCCACAAACCGGGCGCGTTCTCCCGCTCAGACAAGATCGACCGCATCCTGACGCACCGCGTCTGGGCTATACCAATTTTCCTGCTTGTTATCCTGGCCGTTTTCCAGATCACGTTTCACGAAATGATTGGCGGGCGCCTGACCGAACTGATGGATCGTTTCTTTTCAATTACTGTTGCCGATCTTCTGACAGCCTGGCTGCAGGCAGCTGCGGCTCCTGAGTGGATCGAGTCGCTGCTTGTCGGTGGTATTCTGGCTGGTGTTGGCGGAATATTGACATTTTTACCCCAGATCGCCCTGCTGTTTTTCTTTCTTTCACTGCTTGAAGATACCGGCTACATGGCACGTGCAGCATTCATCACAGATAAGCTGTTTCAGAAAATTGGCTTGTCTGGCCGCAGTTTCATCCCGATGCTGATGGGTTTTGGCTGTACTGTACCGGCTGTGATGGCGGCGCGTACGCTGGAGTCGGAGCGGGACCGGCGCCTGACGATCATCATCACGCCATTTATGTCCTGCGGTGCACGTATGCCAATCTACGCCTTCATTGCCGGTATCTTTTTCACCAGCAACAAAGGCCTGGTCACCTTTTCCATGTACCTTCTGGGCATCGTCATTGCCATCGCATCTGCACTGCTCTTGAGCCGAACTGTCTTGCGCGGTGAGGATGCGCCATTTGTGATCGAGTTACCGCCATACCGTCTGCCTGATACGAAATCCTTGTTTCTGCATGTCTGGGACAAGGTCAAAGACTTCATGATCAAAGCGGGTACCATCATTTTTGCCATGACGATTGTTGTCTGGTTTTTTCAGTCCTTCAGCTTCGGTCTGCAGCGTGTCACTGACAGTGCCACCAGCATGTTCGGCCGGTTCGGCAATCTGCTGGCACCGCTTCTGCGCCCGCTTGGTTTCGGGAGCTGGCAGGCAGCCGTCGCCTTGTTGACCGGTCTGGTCGCCAAGGAATCTGTTGTTGCCACATTAGAGATTCTGTTTCCGGCAGGCAACCTGCACACTGTTTTTACGCCTTTAACGGCCTATGCTTTTATGACCTTCACACTGCTCTATATGCCATGCCTGGCAGCTTTCGGCGCTATCAAGCGCGAATTGAACAGCTGGCGGTGGACAACACTGGCAGTCGTCTACCAGACAGGTGTGGCCTGGTTCGTGTCTTTCTTGATCTTTCAGACAGGCCGCCTTTTGGGTCTGGGTTAACTTCAGGCAGACTGTCTGGTACAATAAAACAGGAGTTATAAACATGGTGATCTGTCAATATACCTTTTTATCCATCGGCCGGACATTCTTAGTGGCAACACCCTACATCGTTGTCACACTGTTGGTCCTGGTTGCCCTGATCATCCTGATCCGCCATTTTCGATCAAGCAAGTCCACGCATGGCTGCTGCAGTGCGGTCGGCCAACCAGATCATGATAATCGCAACCATTGTGTGTCCGGTCATTCCTGC
Organism: Bacillota bacterium; assembly: GCA_033549405.1. GTDB lineage: Bacteria > Bacillota > Clostridia > Saccharofermentanales > UBA5734 > JAAYBY01. The sequence continues at coordinate 2,644 of JAWSUP010000012.1, forward strand.
AGAAACTGTTCTTTCAGCAGTTGCCCGACACTGCAGCAAGGGCATGCTAAAAAATCGGAATCGGACAGACTCAAGAAGAACGGAGTGTAAGATATGGCTGAAAAAGCAAACCTGTCACCATCCAGTGAAGACTATCTCGAAACGATCCTGGAGCTGTCGGATGCTGGCAATGCCGTCCGTTCTGTTGATATCGCCAATCACCTGCATGTCTCCAAGGCTAGCGTCAACAAGGCAATGGGTATCCTGCGCGATATCGGTCTGATCGAACAGGCGCATTACGGCCTGATCCATCTGACCGAACAAGGCCGGTTTCGCGCCAAAGACGTTCTGCAGCGTCACATCATGCTGAAGCGTTTTCTGGTAGAAATACTGCAGATCAACGATGCGACCGCTGAGCGCGATGCTTGCCGGATGGAACATGCGATCAGCGATGAAACGCGTACCAAATGGCTGCGCTGGCTGCGCGAAGTATTATAAACCCAGCTTGGCCACCCCGCGAAGCGGGCTGTTTTCTGACGATCAATCATCTGCAGGTTTTACAAAAAAGACTTCTTCCATGACCTGTCGCCTGTTTGGCCGGTTGTTCGGGCTGCCGCTGTTAGGAACTGCAGCAATCCGGTCGACAACAGCCATCCCGGTCACAACCATGCCGAAAACCGCATATTCCCGGTCAAGATCAGGCATTGCCTTCTGGCAGATGAAAAATTGGGAACCGGCAGAATCGTAATCTTCAGAGCGTGCCATGGAAACACTGCCCCGTTCGTGGTTCAGATCATTACTGATGCGGTTGAGGCTGAATTCACCCTTGATCGTATATCCGGGTCCGCCCTGGCCGTTTCCCAGCGGATCACCGCCCTGGATCAGGTATCCATCTACAACCCGATGGAATGTAAGCCCATTATAAAAACCCTCACCGACAAGCTTCTGGAAGTTCTCGACAGTGATCGGCGCCTTGTCCGGCCTCAGTTGTATGATAATCGCTTCCGTTTCATTTTCCATGATGATTGCAACTGTGTCAGTCACCAGTTCACTGCGTTGATACCCCTTAAGATCAGCTGGTTTTTTACTGCAGGCTGTACCGATACCCGCCAATAGGCAGCCGATCAACACACTGATGCATATCAATCGCCTGGAAATGCCTGTTTTATGATTCATGTGCTACTCCTTCAAGGGTTACTAAGATTTCAGGCAGGATGCCAGCTCTCCGATATCCGCAAAGATGAAATCAGGTTTAATGTCAGCCTGTTCAATCGCTTCCCGTGTCGCTTCTCCTGACAAAACAGCAATAGCCAGAATACCGGCGTTGCGGGCTGATGCCAGGTCTGTATAAATCCGGTCGCCGACCATGGCCAGTTCATCACGGCGATAATGGCGACTGTCCATCACCATTTCGATCATAGCCGTTTCCGGTTTGCCGATGACACGCAGTGGCCGGATTCCGGTACAGGTTTCCATGTAGGCGATCAGGGCGCCGCAATCCGGTAATACCCGTCCGCCCGCCAAAGGACAAACACGATCAGGATTGGTCGCCAGGTAAGGAACGCCTTTGCGGATGTAATCACAGGCAATATCCAGTTTTTCATAAACCAATGTGGTGTCGAATCCCAGCACTACATAATCGACTGGACAGTCACGCCGTTTTTCCAATTGAATGCCGGCTCGCAGCAGATCCTCTTCGAATCCGGGTGTACCGACTGGGTAGACTGTCAGAGCGGCGTTTGCCGGACTGATTTTCTGCAGGTACAGCGCCAGCGCATCTGTTGAGGTCAAGACCTGATCATGATCAGCCGCTATACCAATTCGTTTCAGCCGCTCCAGGTAATGTGCCTTACTGTGTGATGAATTATTCGTCAAGAAAATGTATGGTTTTTCGCCGATGCCGGCAAAAAACATACTGGCGCCCGGCAACGCCTCTTCACCGAGGGTCACGGTTCCGTCCATATCCAAAAGCCAGCACTGAACCTGGCTGAGTCTTTGCCTGCAATTCTGATCATTCACCGTCATGTTTCCTCATTTCTATTATCTATTCTTTGATCAAAACCAATTACTTGCCAAACTGCTGTATAAATTGATCTTCAGAGATAATCGGTATACCAAGCTCTTTCGCCTTCTTATTTTTTGCTGAGTTGGATAAAATATCGTTATTGACGAGGTAATTCGTATTGTTAGTTACACTATCTGTTACAATCCCGCCTTGACCTTCGATATATGCCTTAAGCGCGTCGCGATTGATAAAACGATTCAGTTTGCCCGTCACCACAAAAGTTAGCTCAGAGCATATTCCTTGTGAGTCAGATGCTTTAGGTTCAACGCTCTCAATATCCAGTTCTGTCATCAATTCATCAAAAACTTGCGCATTCTTGTTGTCCTGAAACCATTCGATAATTGCGTTTGATTTCTCAGGCCCGATACCATCGATATCTGCAAACCCTTCACCATTATTTAGCCTTTCCAGAAACCCATTAAACCCAAGCGTCCCGATGATTTTCTTGCCTGCGTCGATGCCAATCATCGGGATACACAGTGCGTATACAAAATTGACCGGATGAACCTTCCTGCTTTTCTCAATTGCTTTTTTCAGGTTATCAAACGATATTTCACCAACGCCATAAACCTTCTTCTCCTTAATGTCGTTGGTGAATTGTTCCAAGTGATATATGTCGGAGAATCGAGAGATATAACGTTCGTTTATAAACTTAGATAACGTTTTGATTGATAACCCATCAATATCCATTCCGTATTTGCTGGCAAACCTTGCGAAGCGCTTTAGATGCTTAGCCGGGCATTCCGAATTTGTGCAGCGAAGCGTCTTAATGCCGCTGTTGGAAACCTTTATTTCGGTATGCATGCTGCATGCAGGGCATTGATCAGGGATTGAAAACGTGCCGGTCGCCTGCTTAACAGAAATACATTTTGGTATGATTTTATTCGCCTTAATTATTTCAAGGACTGTATGATGGTCTTCACCAATCCCAAGTCGTTCCATTTCGCTGATGTTTACCAGAGAAGCCCGGGATACCGTTGTCCCTTCAAGTTTGACCGGTGTGAATATGGCAACAGGCGTTATCGTTGAAGCAGAGCAAGACCATTCAATATGGTCAAGCTCTGAAAATTCCGATACATCTTCCCACTTATAAGCTATACCTGCCCTTGTGGCATGGTGTCCCGTTACACTGCCTGTTGCTGCATATTCTGTATCATCATAACAGATAACAAGGCCATCTACAGGTATATCATATTTCCCTGCATCAACCTTGTCGGTCCATTTCTTGACTATGCCTGGCAACTCTGACGCGGTTGCCTTTTCTCTATCAATGACGTTAAATCCAAGTTTTTTGAGGTAATCCATTTGTCTGCCCCAAGACTTTATCCCATCATCGATATGAACTAAGGAGAAAACAACAAATGTGATGTTTCTATCTTTAACCTTGTCGAGTTTTTTAATATCGAGATTAAGTGTACCTACAGCAAGGTTTCGCGGATTGGCATACTTTCCATCTTCATCATCGACTGTAAGATTTATTGTTTCAAAATCATTGTACGAAATGGTTGCTTCACCTCGGACGACTAAATGTCCTTCATACCTGATTTTTGTGGGAATCCCTTTAATAGCGTCTTTCATGAATGTGATATTCGTTCCGATGAAACCATTCCCGCGAGTCAAAATTTTAGTGAGCTTGCCGTTATCATAGGTCAAAACCAAAGTAAGGCCATCCAATTTCCATGTAAGCCAGATTGATTTCTCACCAGCCCAGTTTTGCAGTTCAGTGATACTTTTCGTCTTAGCCAACGATAATGCCGGAAACTCATGCGGTTCTTTATTTCCATTACTTTCATCAGTGCTGACATCGGCAGTGCTGACTGTTTGTGTCGGGCTATCAGGAAGCACATATCCTGTCTCCTTTTCAAGAGCCTCTAACTCGTCAAACATCGCATCCCATTCAAAGTTTGAAATCGCTTCGTCCTTACCACCATAGTATGCTTCTGATGCTTCATTGAGCTTCTTTACTAACTCTTCTACCCTCAATTTCTTATCCATAAAAACACCTGAATTCATGTTCTCAAGTGGGTTCAATACAAATGCCAGAAGCGGCAGTTCCTGTTCTTCTTTCATCTTTATATGCCCTAACCTTTCTGCCTGCCGCGCGCGAAAAGGATCAGCGGCACAATGGCGAGGGCAAGCGGCACGATACTCCAGACGATCATCGGCAGGTGCCAGGTCCTGTCCAGATTAGCGATCAGCGGATCCGATGACAACGCGAGAAATCCGGCCAGGCTGCTCTGCTCCAGTTCCAGCCTGCTCAGAACAGGCGGCAGCACGCCGTCCCGGATCAGCCAGACTGCCAGCGACAGAACATAAGCGTCGGTCAGCCACAGCGCGGGACTTTTTGCCTTGATGATCAAGAATAACAGTGCCAGTGCCAGGCCGATGGCAATAGCTGGTGATACCGGGTATAATCGTCCGGTGCTGATACAATAAACCAGGTGGTGCACCAGAGTGGCCAGCGAACAAAAACCAGCCAGATAGAAGCGGTTGCCGCTGCGGCCGGCCAAAAGCAAACCAGACAACAGCAAGGCGACCATGAAATAGATCAGGATGGATTGCCAGGCTGCCGGTAAGAAAGGGCGAATGACAATCAGGCCAAACCACTGACGGATCATGTCGGCAAAGTATTGGAACGGACTCCCGGGAAGTGTATTCCAGGACAAAAACAGTGCTGTGAACATGATCCAGGCACGGTTCTGGCTTTTCATCAACTGCTACCTCCATTTTCATGCGGCCTCATTAAGCCTCGTCAAGGCATGATCCATTCTAACTGATTTTTTCTTGATTTGACAACTGAGGGACATGATTTGTGGTAAAATCGAAGCAACAGGAGGATTCACCTATATGACAGCAGAAAAGTTCATGCTCTGGTCTGAGGAAGAACAACGGGTCGGCAGCGGCAGTGCAAACGGCACTTTCAAATCATGTCTGCCATCAATGACCTGGTATCCGGCAGACAACGGTCAGAATCGAGGCACCATCATCGTTTGTCCTGGTGGCGGCTACAGCAACAAAGCTCCCCACGAAGGCGAACCGGTCGCAAGAAGGCTCAACACATTTGGTATCAATGCCTACGTGCTTGACTATCGCGTCAATCCCGATCTGCATCCGTCACCTTATCAGGATGCGAGGCGCTCCATCATGATGGCCCGGGAGCGAGCCGGATCGATTGGCACGAAGCCTGACAGGATCGGCATCCTGGGCTTTTCAGCCGGCGGACACCTGGCCGCTTCAGCCGGAACCATGTGGGACCAGGACGCCTGTCGTCCGGATGCCATGGTACTCTGCTATCCAGTCATCACATTCAGCAAGTCAGGTCATGTCGGCAGTCGCATCAATCTGCTGGGTGAATCCGCCACATCAATGCAGATCAGCGACTTGTCCCTGGAAAACCGCGTTGATCGTCGAACGCCGCCAGCGTTTTTATGGCATACAGCTGATGACGATGCTGTACCGGTTGAAAACACCCTGCTGATGGCGTCTGCGCTGGCCATGCGTCAGGTCAATTTCGCCTGTCACATCTATCCTCACGGTAAACACGGACTTGGACTTGCCGAAGATTATCCTGATATCAGCGGATGGATGAGTGAATGCGCTTCGTTTTTGACGATGCTTGGGTTCTGATCGATTCAGACACGGGTGATCGCGATTGGTGGCTGCATGACCGTTGATATCCTGATCTTGACTTTTGCGGCCATCCTGGTCGCTTTATTGCTGCGCGCCATATGGGAGCCGACCCGGATTGAAGTGACCCGCATCCAACTGCCTGTCGACAGTCCAGATGATGGCGACGACAACCGGACAGGATCGATCTCTGTTCTGCGTGTACTATTTTTCAGCGACCTGCATATGGATTATCTGCGCATCAGGGAAAAGCATCTGATGCAGGCTGTACGCGGACTCACACCGGACCTCATCTTGTTTGGCGGTGATTTGACTGCGAAACAATCCTGCCTGCATTCAGCCATCGCGCTTCTGGCCCGCCTTCGCCAACAGCCGGGACTGTCGCAAGCGCCACTGGTTGCCGTTCCCGGCAACCATGATACGCCTGAAGGGATAACAGCGATGGCACAGGCGGGTTTTACGGTTCTGCAGAACCAGGATTTCCAGATTCACTGTCATGACCAGTCCTGGCAGATCATCGGGCTGCAGGATAAGCGGCTGGGCTGTCCGGATGCTGCCGCAGCACTGCAAAGCGCCCGGATGGCTGGCATACCGCCGCAGCAGCGCATTGTACTCGTGCATAATCCCGACAGCCTGCTTGACGTACCGCCCGGACAGGCCGACTGGTTCTGCGCCGGCCATTTTCACGGCGGGCAGATCTGGATGCCTTTCAGGCTGGAATTTCGCTTGCTGCGCGATGAAAAATTACCGCGAACCGGCCTTTACAAAGGTCTGATCTCTTGGGGTGATATGACTGGTTACATCTCCAGAGGATTGGGCTGTGTCCTCTTCCCCCTGCGTTTCAGGTCAGTGCCTGAACTGGTCTATCTGGAATTCAAAGCACAGGATTTCTGACAGCCCCTATGCGGACCCATGTGCTGTTCTGCATAAAGACATCAAATCATAAACTGGACGGAGGCTTCCTTTTGTGAAAGACAGCATCATCGAATTTCTCGAATCAATTTTTGGTAATGCGCACGCCCTGATCATCCTGATCGGTTCCGCCATACCGATTACAGAGCAAAGGGCGACCATTCCACTCGGCATCTACTGGGACATGAATCCCTGGTATGTCTTTTTTCTGGCCTTCATCGGCAGTCTGCTGCCCGTTCCGATCCTGCTCTTGCTGTATACAAAGATATTGGCGTTAATGGCCCGCATCACCTGGCTTTCCTGGCTGACACGGGCAATCGACCAGAAGGTCAGGCGCTATGCGCAGCGGTTCGAAAAATCGACCGAAGTGGCACTGATTATTTTTGTGTCCATCCCATTGCCCGGAACCGGTCTATGGACAGGCAGCATGGTCGCTTCCCTGCTGGGATTCAAATTCGTCAAATCTTTCATATGCGTAACGCTTGGTGCGCTTTTATCAGCCATCGGCCTGACGCTTGTTTTTAGTTTGATCCGTTATGGGTTTACCTTGTTCTGATCCTGCAGCAAAAGTATGGTTATCAGACAGGGCGTGCTTCAATTTTCCAGATGTCTCCGGCGTAGTCTCTGATCGTGCGGTCTGAGCTGAAGCGGCCGCTGCTGGTGATGTTGATCCAGCATTTCCGAGCCCAGGCGAGCCGGTCCAGGTAGTCTTTCTGGATACGCTGCCGGTTCAGTCGATACTCATCGAAATCACCCAAAACATAATACGGATCAGCCGGCTGCCAGTTCGATCCGTACAGCAGGCCGTTATACAGATCCTGGAACATGCCGGTTCCATTATCATTGAGTGTGCCGTCCACCAGCGCGTCGACACACCTGCGCAGGCCGGCGACATGCTCATATTGCCATAAAGGGTTGTAATAGCCTTTCGTCAGAGAAAAGTCTTCGACCCGGCAGCCGAAAAGATAGGCGTTATCATAGCCTGCTGCCTCGGCAATTTCCACATTGGCGCCGTCGCAGGTGCCCAGGGTCAGTGCTCCATTCATCATGAATTTCATATTGCCAGTACCGGATGCCTCCATGCCGACTGTTGAAATCTGCTCGGAGATATCTGCAGCAGGGAAAAGCCGTTCAGCCTTTGACACATTGTAATTGTGCAGGAACACGACCTGGATGACGCGGCTGACAACCGGATCCTGATTGACCAGCCTGGCAACCTCATTGATGAACTTGATGATCGCCTTAGCCTTGAAATAACCAGGCGCTGCTTTTGCGCCAAAAAGATAGGTGCTGGGGACTATTGCGGTATCAGGATCTTCCCTGATCCGGAAATAATCGTTGAGAATAAGGAATGCGTTGAGCAACTGACGCTTATATTCATGCAGACGCTTAATCTGGACATCAAAGACGGAATCCGGATTTACCGTGATTTTCTCAGTGTCCTGGAGAAAGCTCACCAGCCGGATCTTGTTCTGCTGCTTGATGTCAATCAACCGCCGCATGACCTGATCGTCGTCCTTCAATGACTTCAGCTTGTCGAGTTGATCGAGATCAGTCAGCCAGTCTTCGCTTCCGGATAGCTCAGTCAGTAGAGCCGCCAGGTCCGGGTTGCACACCTTGAGCCAGCGCCGCGGCGTGACCCCATTGGTCTTGTTGCTGAACCGTTCTGGCCACAACTGATAAAATGGGCGCAAGGTTTCTTCTTTGAGGATGCGCGTGTGCATGGCCGCAACGCCGTTAACAGAATGGCTGCTGTAGATGGCCAGCCAGGCCATGCGGATTTTGCCGTCGCCCAGGGGACTCATGTAGTTGACTTGATCTTCGTTCAAGCCGCTTCTTCTGGCTTCGCCGCGAAACTGGCCGTCGATCTTTTCAATAATCTGTAAAATCCGCGGGAACAGGAACTGGAATATGCCTGTATCCCATTTCTCCAGCGCTTCTGCCATGATCGTGTGATTTGTATAGGCAAAAACCTTTTGAGAGACCTGCCAGGCAGAATCCCAGTTCATCCCCTGCTCATCGGTCAGGATGCGCATCAGTTCCGGTATGGCGATGACCGGATGTGTGTCGTTGAGCTGGATCGCGTTATAATCGGCAAACGTGCTGAAATCATGGCCATGGTGGCGTACAAAATCTGCGACAATGGTCTGGAGTGAGGCACTGACAAAGAAATACTGCTGACGAACCCGCAGAACCTTGCCATCATAGGAAGAATCGTTCGGATACAGCACGCGGCAGATGTCATTGACCCGATTGCGTTGGATCACCGCATCGTCAAAACGCTGCGAGTTAAACAGGTTGAAATCAAATTCTTCAGCCGGTTCCGCTTTCCAGAGGCGTAAGGTGTTGATGTTGTCTGTCTTGTAACCTGTAATCGGCAGATCATACGGCACAGCAAACACATCGAGGTCATGATAATGCACACGGACCTTATGCTGGTTGCGGCGGACAACAAACGGATAGGGTTGCTCCATCCAGGCGTCGGGATACTCTTTTTGAAATCCATTCTCAATTTCCTGGCGGAAAAGTCCATAGCGGTACAGGATGCCATATCCGCTGACTGGGAGATTGCCTGTGGCGCAAGAGTCGAGAAAACAGGCAGCTAGCCGGCCCAGTCCACCATTGCCAAGTCCCGGATCCGTTTCCTGTTCTTCCAGCTCAGTTATGTCATAGCCAAGTTCGCTGACAGCAGCTGCTGCTGTATCATAAAGGTCGAGGTTGATCAGATTGTTGACCAATGATCTGCCCTCAAGAAATTCTGCGGAAAAATAATGCGTTTGACGACCGGTCTTATACAGCAAAGCTGTTTTCTCCCATCGCTCTGTCATAAGCTCTACAACGACCCGCGACAGCGCCCGCCAATAGTCGGCCGGTACTGCATGCTGCGGTGTCTGTGCTGTTTCTGCTTTCAGATAGGCGATTATTTTATCTTTTAAGGTTTGCGTTGAGATCATGTTTTCCTCCTCATCAGGGTCCGTCCATTGAGTGAACGACTGTCCTATTATAATCAAATGTACTATGACGGTCAATGAAACGTCATGTTTTGTCACAATGTGACAGACGGACTGCAAGGCTGAATTTGATTGCATCTGTTCCGATCCACAGGTAGAATGTGGGTAGGGGCTGTTAAATAATAACTTGCTCAATAGATTTCCCGTGACATTGACCAGTAGCATGTTATGAAACAACTTGCTCTATGGTTCTCTCGAAGGATTGACCTTTCTCGTCAATCCTTCGAGAGAAAGACCAAGTAATTTCCTAACGATGCCCGAACTCGCCAATGTCACGGGAAAATGACCAAGTAAATTCTAAACAGCCCCTGAATGCTTGCTTTGGAGGTCAATACGGATATGGTCGCAGCTATTCCTTTCGCACTGGTCGGTCTGGTGATCGGAGCCTTGGTAGCACTGATTTTTCGGGTGATTCCAGCTTCATGGCTGCTGGATTATGGCGATGCTGACGCCTCTGTCGCGATAAAAGCCCAACTTGGCTTTACATTTTTTCCCGCCATTCTGCTGCTGATGCTTGCTGACGCTTTTCTATTCTGGTGCAGCAGGCAGATTATTGGCCTGAACCCACTACTGCCGGTCGTGCTGTATATCGCCCAACCGCTCCTGCTGATCATCATATCAGACTTGAAGACGCGCATTATTCCCGACCAGTTCATCCTGGCACTCATACCCGGCGGCATGTTGCTCTGGGCTGTTGACGGGTTCAAAGGGGAGACAGCCTGGTGGAGCGGGCTGCTGTTGCGTCTGCTTGCCGGACTTCTGGGCGGATTGGTGCTTTGGGGTTGTGGCTGGCTGGCAGGCAAACTGATGAAACGGGAAGCAATGGGCATGGGAGATGTCAAGCTGTTAGCTGCATGCTCCTTCGTGATCGGTCTTAATGATCTTCCTTTCTTGTTCTGCATTTCATTTTTACTGGCTGCCATTGTCGCCATCCCTGTACTGGTCAGTCGGCTGTGGCGCCGTGATGCCAGTCCGGAGATTGCTTTCGGGCCATATATCGCACTATCGACCCTGCTGTTACTGCTGTTCAATGAGCAGATTTACGGACTCTGGCAATCTTATGTCGCCTTATTGCCATGATTGGCAAGGAATCTTAAGTAATGAAGATCAAGCGAAAATCACCTGCGCCAGCTGTTCGCATCCCGACTGGTGTTCCTGGCATCAAGCAGCCGCCGCGACCAGCTTATCGAGGGGCTGCCGGTACTTTGCTGCTCTGCCATACAGGACTCAGCCTGGGCGTCATCTTTCTGGGCCGATATTGGCAGCCGCTGCAGCAACTGCTCTCGGGATCCAACATGCAGTCTTTCGTTTTTGGCGCCTTGCTCATGCAGGGTCTGTTGATCTTCATGCCCACAGTCATCATAATCGGCCTATATCGCATCCCTGCAGAGAACATCGCCGGCAGCAGGGCGAGTCCAGGCAGCCTGTTCCTTGCTATTGCCGCAGGCATACCGGCTGCAGTCGTCCTGCAGGGACTGAATAATCTGTTGATCTATGCACTCATACGCAGCGGCATCAGCTTGTCGACTGCCGCTGCAACACCAGTTATTTCTGCCACAGAGTTGCTCAAGAGGCCCTGGCCAACGATCGGCCTTGTCTTGCTGACTGTTGTTGTGATTCCGGCGATTGTCGAAGAGCTTTTTTTTCGAGGTGTTCTTTTCGCATCATTACAGTCACACGGAGCAGTCACTGCTGCAATCATCTGGCAGGCTATCGCTTTTGCCCTCTTTCATGCCAATGCATTTTTTTTGCTGCCTCCTTTTCTGGCCGGCTTGTTACTGGCTCACATACGGCGTCACTGCGGCAGGCTCTGGCCAGCCATCCTGACACACCTGTCGCTCAACCTGTCATCGCTCGCACTGGCGCCATTATTGCCGAGTCTGACGCAGTCCGTCTTGCAGGACCAGTCACAACAGGCAAATTCCTTGCTGTATGCCTCATTAATTGCTGCCTGTATAGCTGCTGTTGCCTTGATCCCCATTCTCGTCCTGATAGGCAATATCAAAGTTGTGCGGTTGCCGGAAAGGCGACTGTCTTTATTCCCGGGTGACTGGAAATTCGCCTTGGCAATCCTTCTGCAGATTGCTACAATAGTACTGATCGATCGTACATAAACGGTCGGCAGCCAGTCCTGACGGAGTGTGTCGATGAGCAGCCCTGAACGCATGCAACACGATAAGGCAACCATTTTATCGATCATCAAATATTTTTTGATTTTAGTTGTTGCGGTTGTTTTTATTTATGCCGGTTTTCGGTTGTTTGTCATCTTGCTGCCGTTCGTTTTCGGTTTTATCCTGGCTCGGCTATCCATTGCCATTGTCACAGCGGCGAAAAACCTGATATATGACATCGGACAGTATCTGCACAAGCGTAAGGAAAGAAGAAACGCACCTGCCGCAGCACCAGCAGAAACGCCTGAAACACAAAACGCATCGTTGCCGGCAGGCAGAAGAAAATTGGGCCGCTATCCTCAGGGACTGGCCCGTTCGCGCAGCGAAAAGCGATTGATCATCGTTGTTTATATCCTGCTGATCGTCCTGATTTTCGGGATGTTTGTCGGTGTCATTATCGCCGGCGTCGGCCAGCTGCGATCTCTGGCCGCCTATTTACCCGAAATATTCAGCGATACTGATTTCTTTTTACGGATTGTCGACTACCTGGAAAACCTGTCGGCAAAGCTGGGTGGTTTCATTCCTCCCCAATATCTGAGTTTGCTGGAAACCGAACTGGCTAACCTGCAGCAGCGCATTCTACAGGAAGTTCCTCGTATTGTTACAGCCATCCTCAACGGCATCGCCAGCTTTGCCGGCAATCTGCCGATCATCTTTTTTATTATCGTTGTGACCATTATGTCTGGCTACTATTTCATTGCGGACAGCCGCAGCATGTATATCTTTATGCGCCGCAACGTGATCAGCAAGCAGTTCCGCGAAAAAACCGTCCGCCTGATCAACACCCTCTTTTCCACGCTGTTTCGCGTCATCGGCGGTTATCTGTTCCTGCTGATCCTCACTTTTGCCATGGCTCTTGGCGGTCTGCTGCTGATCCAGATGCCCTACGCAGTCATCATCGCGCTGGTCGCAGCCATCGTCGATTTCCTGCCTGTACTCGGCCTCAGTGCGACGATGATCCCCGTCGCCATCTACTGGTTTATTAATGGACAGATCTGGCAGGGACTGGGCGCCTTGATCGTTCTGGTCGTCATGACAATGATCCGGCGGGTGATCGAACCCGCCGTGCTGGGCAACGCCATGCGGCTGCATCCCATGGCTACGCTGGCCGCCATGATCGTCGGCATCGCTGTCTACGGTCTTGCCGGCATCCTGATCGGCCCCATTATCATGGTCATCGCCAAAGAGATCCTTTCGCTCTATGGAATCGACGAAAAGCTGCGCACTTTTTTTGGCGATGTTCTCAACCGCTTCAGTACTTAGGGGCTGCTTACCTGTGCCCAGACTCATCAATCCTTTGGGAGTAAGACCAGGTGATTTCTTAACGTTGCCGGGGCATGTCTTTGTTGCCTCGGCGACGGATGAATGAGTCTACCTCAACCACCTCTTTAAACGGTAAATAGAACAGCATGCGTGGATGTGGCGTCGCCTCGATCGGCTTTCTTTCCAGGTCAAGCAGGGTCTCTGCAATGAAAGGCCGATACGGCCCTTTGGGCTCAACCAGCTCCAGCTGATCACCTTTCTGGATCCGGTTGCGCTGTTCGACCAGCGCCAGGTTGCTCTCTGGCAGCCAGGCCTTAACCAGTCCGACAACGACTGCCTCGCGCTGGTCTAGTTCGCCGGTCGATATTTTCGCATCCTGTTGCGGTTTCGCAAAGTAGAATCCCGTATCGAATGGGCGGTGTACCGTTTTTTGCAGATCCGCCAGCCAGGCCGGATCAGGACGCCAGTGATGCGGATCGGCCATCCAGGCATCGAGGGCTGCCCGGTAGGCTTTGACTACCGTTGCCACATAAAAGCTGCTCTTGACCCGTCCTTCGATTTTCAGGCTATTCAGTCCGGCTGCCGCCAGCTCAGGCAAATATTCGATCAGGCAGAGGTCACGGCTGTTCAAAAGATAGGTTCCACGCGTATCTTCATGCACGACAATCGGTTGATCGGGACGCTTTATCTCCCTCAGTTCATAAGACCAGCGACAGGATTGGGCACAACGGCCGCGATTGGCATCGCGGCCGGTAAACCAGGCAGAAAGAAGGCAGCGGCCGGAATACGCAAGGCACATAGCGCCATGGACAAAAGCCTCCAATTCAAGCGTATCAGGCGTCTCTCGGCGAATACGGGCAATTTCTGCCAGTGTGAGTTCTCTGGCCATGACGATTCGCCCGGCGCCCAGACGATGCCAGAAGAGGCAAGATTCTGCGTTGCAGGTGCTGGCCTGTGTGCTGATGTGTATTTTCATGTCAGGTGCTTTTTTACGGATCAGACTGAAAATACCGGGATCGGCTACGATCATGGCGTCTGCTCCTGCTCCTGCCAGATCATCGACTTGCTTGCCGAACCGCTCCAGATCATCCGGATGGGCCAGGATGTTAACGGTGAGGTAAACGCGGACACCACGTTGATGGGCATACGCAACTGCGTCTTTCAGCTCCTGGCTGGAAAAATTCGCACTGGCGGCGCGCAGGCCAAAATCCTGTGCTGCCAGATACACGGCATCAGCGCCATAGCGGATCGCGATGCGCATTTTATCCGCATCCCCTGCCGGCGCCAGCAGTTCCATCGAAGGCCTTCGCCTTTGTTCAGTCAGTTCGGTCATTGCGCCGGCGCTGTCTGTCCTGCTTCTGCCAGACCCTGATAACGGGCGATATTCCGCTCATGTTGCTCATAGGTGACAGCGAACACATTGCTTCCGTCACCCATGGCGCTGAAATAGAGATATTTATGTGATTCAGGCCATAATGCTGCCCTGATGGCAAACTCACCGGGTGAACTGATAGGGCCCGGCGGCAGCCCGCTGAACTGATATGAGTTATAGAGGTTATCTTCATACATATTGATATCGTCATTTGAAAGCCAAAGCTTTGGCTCAAGGTCATCTTCTTTACGCAGGTAGTTGACCGTCGCGCAGGAGCTGAATGTCATATCCTGCTTGATCCGGTTGTAGAACACGCCGGATACAGTCCGCATTTCTTCGATCTTTTCACATTCCATCTGGATGATCGACGCCAGTGTCAGGATCTCATCCATAGACATGTTGATGTGTTCGGCGCGTGCGTAATATTCATCGACCAGTTTTCTGCTTGTATTGTTCAGAAAGGTCCGGATAATGGTTTCTTCATCGGTATTGACGTCAAACTGATAGGTGTCGGGGAACAGATATCCCTGCAGTAGCCAGTCCCGACCCTCTTGCATATCGATCTCCGTGATAAAGTCGTAATCGAGAAAAATCTGCGGGTTGCGCATCATGCTGTCAAGCACCTTCTCATCAAAGCGGACACCCGCGTCCCTGAGCCGTTCTTTGATTTCACTGTAGGTCAGGCCTTCGGGGAAGGTGACCCGGACGGCATGCGGATTCTGGCAGAGGATGTACATGATTTCATCGTACCCCATGTCCGGCAGGACAAAGTGGGTACCGGCCATGTATAATCCATCAAAGCCGTTGAATTTAGACAGGATCGTGAACATGAAGACATTTTTGATGATGCCTTTCTGTTCCAGCAGTTCCGCGATTTGTTTTGTGTCAGACGCGCGCGGTACGATAATTTCCACAGAACCGGGCGTGTCTTTACTGACTGCTGTCCCATTGCCATTACTGCCAAATTCTTTTTGCAGGCGCTCGAAGCGCGTATTCTGGGACAGAACGTAATTGAGGCCGAAATAAAAACCGGCAGCCGTTACGCTGATGAGCAGAAATACGATGACAATAATGCTGAGTGTCCGTGTTATTTTCTTCGACACCATGACGATCCTCCTTGAGGAGATGTGCCCGATGCCTTCAGTCGTCGCTCTTGCGTGCGCGCTGCTTGGCTCTGAGTTCCGAATTCAACACCCGCTTGCGCAGGCGTATTGACTTCGGCGTAATTTCTATCAGTTCATCCTCGGCGACAAATTCCAGACACTGCTCCAGACTCAGAACAACCGGTGGCGTCAGTCGCAAGGCATCATCCGATCCGGAAGCCCGCATATTGGTGACATGCTTGCGCTTGCAAACATTGACCATGATGTCCTCGCTCTTCGGGTTTGTTCCGACAACCATGCCCTCATAGACAGGCGTGCCAGGTCCAATGAAGAGATTGCCTCGCTCCTGGGCATTATACAGGCCGTAAGCAACGGCATCTCCTGTCTCCCAGGCAGTCAGGACACCATGACTGCGAGTCTCTATCTCGCCTTTCCAAGGCTCAAATCCAGCAATGATGCTATTCATTATACCATTGCCCTTGGTGTCGGTCAAAAATTCCGAGCGATAGCCGATCAGCCCTCTTGAGGGTATTTTGAACTCCATGCGGACATAGCCTTTTTCCGGCGGCAGCATGCTGACCAGCTCTGCCTTGCGCCGGCTCAGCTTATCGATAACGACACCGACGAAATTTTCCGGTACATCCACCAGAAGCAGTTCAATCGGCTCTGAGAGGCAGCCCTCAATTTCCTTGACGATGACCTTTGGTTTGGATACCTGAAATTCGTACCCCTCCCGCCGCATCGTCTCGATCAGGATCGACAGGTGCAGTTCGCCGCGGCCTTTGACCACGAACGACTCGGTCGTATCGGTCTCTTCCAGGCGCATGGACACATTGGTCTCCATCTCCCTGGTCAGGCGCTCGCGCAGATGCCTTGATGTGACATAGCGGCCTTCTTTGCCAGCAAATGGGCTGTCATTCACGCTGAAAGTCATGGATATGGTTGGTTCATCGATATTGACAAACGGCAGCGGTTCCGGTGTTCCCTGATCGCAGATCGTGTCACCGATATTGATTTCCGGAATGCCGGCCACACAGACAATCTCGCCGATCAACGCCTGTTCGATTTCAACACGTTTCAAACCTTCAAAACGAAACAGTCTGACAATTTTGGCGTTATGCTCAGAGTTGTCGTCATAACCGCAGACAACAACCGGCTGACCACGCACGATCTTGCCCCGTTCGATCCGGCCGATAGCGATCCGGCCGATATAGTTGTCATAATCGATATTGGACACCAGAAGCTGGAGCGGTTTTTCATCATCGCCGTGAGGACAAGGCACACCGTCACGAATAGCAATAAGCAGTGAACGGAAATCGCCCGTGCCACTTGCTGGATCGTTGATCGAGGCCATTACCTCATCAATGCTGTCGGAAGCGAACCCCATACGTGCCGAGGCGTAGATGACCGGAAAATCGAGCTGCTCATCGTTGGCGCCCAGTTCGATGAACAGGTCAAGCACAAGGTCAAGCACTTCCAGCGGTCGGGCATCCGGCCTGTCAACCTTGTTGATGACGACGATCGGTTTCAGGTTCATACCCAGAGCCTTGCGCAAAACAAACCGAGTCTGCGGCATGGGGCCGTCGTAGGCATCGACAACCAGGAGGACGCCATCGACCATTTTCAGGATGCGCTCGACTTCACCGCCAAAATCGGCGTGGCCAGGTGTATCGACAATGTTAATGCGAGTCCCTTCGAAGCTGACAGCCGTATTTTTGGCCAGGATGGTGATGCCGCGTTCGCGTTCCAGTTCGTTTGAGTCCATGACCTGATTGATGATCTGTTCATTGTCTCTGAATATGCCGCTCTGCTTCAATAAGACATCGACAATAGTCGTCTTGCCGTGGTCGACGTGGGCGATGATGGCAATATTCCGTAATTCTTGCATTTGCTTGATCACAGTGTTTCAATGATCCTTTCTCCCGGGTGATGATGCGACGCGCCTGTTAATGGTGGCGCCGGTATCTGGCTGCTGCACGCTGAGCCAGTTCAGCTCAGCTCAGGGTTGCTATAGAACAAGTTATTCAGTGTCGGCCTCTAAGATTTGTCTTCCTTGGGTCGCAGCAGCAGCCATATCGGCGTGCCGACGAAACCAAAGTTTTTGCGGATCTGGTTTTCAAGATAGCGTTCGTACGAAAAATGCATCAGCTCACGATCGTTGATGAAGAGCGCGAACTGCGGCGGACGGATGCCGACCTGGGTACCGTAATATATTTTCAGGTGCCGGCCTTTGTCCTGAGGTGTCGGCACCATGGCGACGGCTTCACCGAGCATATCGTTGATCGTGCCTGTCGTCAGGCGCCGGCCGGCTTGCTCATATACTTCATTGATCAGGGTGAATATCCGGCTGACCCGCTGTCCGGTTTTGGCCGATATGGACAAAACAGGTGCGTATTGCATGAAGGCAAAGGTCGCTTTGAGCGTATCCAGCCAGCGTTCGAGTGTGCCAGTCTCTTTTTCGATCAGATCCCACTTGTTGATCACCAGGATTGAGGCCTTTCCCTTGTTATGGGCATAGCCGGCAACTTTGGTGTCTTGTTCCGTAGCGCCTTCAGTGGCATCGATCAGGATCAGGCAGACATCGGCGCGGTCGATGGCGGCCAATGAGCGGATCATGCTGTACTTTTCGACGGATGAATCGATGCGGCTTTTCTTCCGCAGGCCGGCCGTATCGATCAATGTATAGCTGCCATAAACATTATCGAGCTCTGTGTCGACCGCATCGCGCGTCGTGCCGGGCACATCAGATACGATGAGCCGTTGCTCGCCCAGCATGTAGTTGATCAGGGATGACTTTCCTGCATTCGGTTTACCGATGACGGCAACCCGGATGCGTTGTGAATCCGCATCAGCTGCGTCTTCCTGCGGAAAATGGTCATAGAGTGCATCCAGCAGATCACCGACCCCGAGCCGGTGGGCTGCCGAAATGACAAACAGTTCGTTCAGGCCGAGGTTATAAAACTCATAGGCGTCCGGTGGTATCTCCCCGACCTGATCGGCCTTGTTGACAACCACGACGACCGGTTTGCCCGAGAGGCGAAGCACAGCGGCAATATCCTGGTCATCTGCCGTCAATCCGGTCTTGAGGTCAACCAGGAAGATGATGACATCAGCTGTATCGATGGCGATTTGCGCCTGGTCACGCATGGAGCGCAGGATATGGTCATTGGCCTTTGGTTCGATACCGCCCGTGTCGATCAGCGAAAAGACCCGACCGCGCCATTCTGACTCTGCATAGATGCGATCTCGGGTTACACCCGGCGTATCGTCGACGATCGACAGGCGTTCACCAACCAGATAATTAAACAGGGTCGATTTGCCGACATTGGGCCGGCCGACAATGGCAACGATCGGTTTGCTCATGACAGGTCTCCTTTATTTTGCCGGATCCGCTTCAACAGTCCGGCTATTGCCGTACCGTCAGGTCTGCCGACCCAGACCGGGACGGCCAGTCTGTCGCTGAGCTGCTGGAGCGACATATCATCGAGCATAATGGCTTCATCTGCTTTGAACATGGAAGCCGGCAACAGCAAAAGCGGCATCCGTCCGACAGTCCGCAGCTGGTCGACGACCGGCTGCATTTGTTCGATGATGTCCTGTCCTGTTGTCAATCCGGCCACCGTCACAGAGTCTCCAAAAAATTCGTTTTTGATCGGCATAATCTGCACCGGGCATCCGGCGATGGTTGCCATCCGTTCACGATAAGGTACAAACAAAGGTGCAGCGGCTGTACCCGTTACAATAAGCACCGGTTCCGGCAACTGAACAGCCTCCAATGCCGGAGATGCCGGCATAACCTGCCAGACAGGTTCCGCTCCCGGCGTTGTTCGGCCGGAAAGGCTCTGGTTGGACAGACCCCGGTCAAGATCTGCCAGCATGGCAGCCGCCATGCCCACGCCGTTTTCCAGCTGAGGGAAATCTTCATATGATGCGGCATCAGGCAGGTCTGCGCCTGCCTTGAGATAAAACTCATCGGCAGCATAAACCAGTCGGGTCCCGCGTTCCTGCAGCAGTTTGTGCTGAAGCCGGCATACCAGGTCCAGAATCTCTGCAGCTTCAGCCTGCAAATAGGCGCGGATCGGGAATAATCCGTTCTGCTGCCGGTAGCGCGTGATGCCGACCGGGACGAGGGCTATGCTGCCGACCGATGGCCCCAGGGCAATCAGATCCGCTAAAGTGCGCTCCAGTTCGACACCATCGTTAACGCCAGGACAAAGGACGATCTGGCAATTGATCTGCAGCCCGGCATCGGCAATGCGCTGCAGGCGCTGCAGGATATTGCCGGCTTCGCGATGCCGGATCATTTTACGACGGAGTGTGGGATTTGTGGTGTGCACTGAAACATTCATCGGTGAAAAGCGGTACCGGATCAGCCGATCCAGTGCCTCATCCGATAGATTGGTCAATGTGGCATAGTTGCCGCTGAGGAATGAAAGGCGCAGATCATCGTCCTTGAAATACAGGCTGGAACGCATTCCGGGCGGCAGTTGGTCGATAAAACAGAAGATGCAATGGTTGTCGCATTCGGAGCAATCCTGCAACATCGGATTCGTGAAGGCCAGGCCAAGTTCTTCGTCTTCATCCTTCTCAATATCATATTCGATGACAACACCCTGCTGACTGACTGTCAGTAATAGCGTGTCCTTGAGCTGGAGCAGACGATAGTCGAAGATGTCTGTCAGAGGTTGACCGTCGATCTGCAGCAGAAAATCACCGGGCTTTAACCCCAGTTCTGCAGCGATGCTGCCCGCTTCGACAGCGCTGATGCGATGTCCTTCAGGCTGGTCCATTTCCTGTCCTCCGATTGCATGATTTGATTCGGTTTTGGTCTATCAACACAAAAAGCAGCGAGCATGATGTCATCCCCGCTGCGTCAGTGATCCGATCCGGGCGTTCAGGTGTGCAACAAACAGTCAGCGGTCAGACCGCCCCCATCTGCTGTCAGGCTTCTTCCTGTCCGACCTTGATGATCTCCCTGCCATTGTAATAGCCACAAGTCTTGCAGACTTTGTGCGGCATTTTCAGCGTGTGACACCGTGGGCATTCGATCAGCTTGGGAACACTCAGTTTCCAGTTGGAACGGTGCCTGCTTGTTCTGGCCTTAGACCATTTGCGTTTTGGATTTGCCATTCTTTACACCTCCGTCAGGTTCGCCGGCATGCTGGTGACATACCTAAAGTAATTTTTTCAATTCATTGAACGGAGCATTCGCTTCCGATCTGTTTGCGGCACAGGCGCAGGTCGTTTCATTCAGGTCAGCACCACAATCCGGGCAGATTCCCTGACAGTCTTCCCTGCACAGCAGACGTTGCGGTAACGCGAGCACAAGGTTATCCCGCAGGGCCGGCAGAATATCCACCATAAACCCTTCATATGGGTAGCTGTCGTCTGGTTCTGCCTCGTTTTGCGTCGCAACCGGTCGAAAGACTTCATTGACCTTGACTTCGAGCGGACGAGTGACAGATACCAGACACCGGGCGCATTCACCGGCTATGCCTGTGGTAAGACAGCCATCCAGTGCGAAAACGCCGTCCCCGGCTGCTGTCAGCCTGCCCGTAAATACAGGTGGACTGGTCAGCCGGATTCCCTGAAACGATACGGTCAGTTCATCTGGTCCGATCTCCGTTTCAATATCAATGAAGGATGCTTTGCCATGTGACATTATCTGAATATCAACGAGCATTGGTCACCTCCACAGACGCGAACAATATTATCTTATAGAAAACACTGCCTGTCAACCATTATTTCAGGAGGCGCGATGGCGTATCTTGACATCCAGCCGGGTATTGAGATGATCCCGGTTGTTGAAATCGATCGTATATCCCAGTTGGATATAGCCGCCCTTCTCATCAATCTCGCTCTGGACCAGGCTGGTGTAGACAGCTACATCCAGATCGCCATAGGGTGTGTTCATTCTGGTGATGTGGCGGCTCCCCGCCAGAAAGGTCAATCGCATTTCATGTGATCCGGTTCTGGTCAGGACAACGGACCCGTCGTCGGATACCTGCATGGTTGTCTGAGTGCCTTCCATTCCAGTCGCACTGCTTTCTTCATACACGACATACCAGGCGCTGGCGCGCCGGTACAGGTTCCCTTCAGTTGTCAGCCTGATCACCTGGGGCTGTTCATGGCCGCTCCACTGCTGGCCGTTGATGGTCAGGAGCACATTTGGTTCCATTCGTCATAATCCTTTCATCGTTACCGGACTGGTATCCACTTGATCTGTCTTCTTTTTAACGTTAATACCGCTCGATGTCAATCCGGCTGGCCTGATCCACCGGCTCTGCGAGAAAAGCGCTGCCCAACTCACGAAACTGGTCGACACTGTCGCTTGTGTAATAAGTATGCTGGCCGGCTTTTGTACTGCCACTGCACAAGCCAAGTCTTTGCATTTCTTGTTTGGCGATCCGTGCGACCGGCTGCCCTGCATTGATTAGTGTAACCTGAGGGCCAGCAATCTCACCAATAATCCGGCTGAGCAACGGGTAATGGGTGCACCCCAGAACCAATGTATCAATGCCGCTTTCCAGGATCGGACGGAGATAGATTTCGGCGATCTCACGTGTGACCGAACGGTCCCACCAGCCCTCTTCTGCAAGACTGACAAATAGCGGACAGGCTTGCTGAAAGATCTGGACTTCCTTCGCGGCATGCCTGCGGATCGTTTTAGGATAAACCTGGCTGTCTACGGTACCGCGCGTACCGATGACGCCGATGCGGCCATTGCGCGTCAGGGCTGCAGCCATTTTGGCTCCTGGACCGATGACTTCGACGACAGGAATATCCGTCGCCCCGCGAACGGCTTCATAGGCGCGTGAACTGGCCGTATTGCAGGCGATGATGATCATCTTGACCTGCTGTTCGATCAGGAAGCGCACGTTCTGCAATGAGAACTTGATCACGGTTTCCGGTGACTTGCTGCCATAGGGAGCCCGTCCTGAATCGCCAAAATAGACCGTGTGTTCATGCGGGAGTTCTGCCATCACAGCCTTGAGAACCGTCAGTCCGCCCAGACCAGAATCAAAAACGCCGATCGGACGCCTGTCATTCATCTCACTCATATGGTTTCCAGCCGCCCGGTCGCCTGCTTTTCCCGGATGGCCAGCTGGCAGAGCTTTTTAACCAGTTGTGGCAATGATACACCGGCGGCGGCAAACGCTTTGGGAAAAATACTGATAGGTGTAAAGCCGGGCAGCGTGTTGATCTCGTTGATGTATACAGAACCATCGTTCCTGTCGAGAAAGAAGTCAACGCGCGCCAGGCCTGAGCAACCCATGCTCTTATATGCCTTGATGGCGTATCGCCTGATTTTTTGCCTGACAGCGTCATCCAGTTCAGCTGGTACTACGATCGTGGCGCCATCGTTGCTGAAATACTTGGCCTCATAGTCATAATAAGCGGTTGACTCGCTGGTGACAACTTCTCCGATGGCACCGATAACCGGCCGGTCAAGACCCATGACGGCCACCTCGATCTCCCTGGCCTGAACAAACGCTTCAATCAGGACCGTCCGGTCATATCTGCTGACATCCTTTAAGGCATCCGGCAGATCATCTTCACAATCAACCCGGCAGGTGCCGACTGATGACCCTCCGTTGCTGGGCTTGAGGAAACACGGATAACCGATTTTTTGCCTGACGCGGGTGCAGACAGCTGCAGGTTTCTTCTCAATCTCGTGGCGAGTCGCCACCGTATAGCGGCATTGCGGGATATGGGCATCGTGAAAAATCCTGCGGGCATGTTGCTTGTCCATGCAGGCCGCTGAAGCCAGCACGCCGCAGCCGACAAACGGGAAACCGCTGAGCGCCAGGAGCCCTTGCAGGGTGCCATCTTCGCAATTGATACCATGGACGGCCGGAAAAATAACATCAGGCGCACAA
>JAWSUP010000013.1:0-25846 GCA_033549405.1 Bacillota bacterium
GCTTGTGCGTGAAAAGACCCCAGTCCATCTCATAGGGGAAAACCGGAACAGGTCTGGTCGCATAGATGCTGTCGCCATTTATGGCGATCCAGCGGCCGACCGTGCGCAGGATCGTCGCGCTGGCTTCGGGGATGACGCCTTTGGCATCCGGTCCCACATTTAAGAGGTAGTTGCCGCCCCTGCTGTTAATCTTGACCAGCAGCCGGATCACCTGTTCGGGTGTCTTCCAGTTCTCGTCGAAATGCTTGTAACCCCAGGTGTCATTGAGCGTAGCCGGCACTTCCCAGTCGCCATCATAGGGCAGAGCCGGGATCTTGTTGTCGCCGGTCGACATGTAGTCGCCGAACTGGTTGCCGATTCGCCCGCTCACCAGGCAGTCGGGCTGGATCTCTTTGACAACTTGAGCCACCCGGCGGCTGTCCGCTTCTGACATGATCATGGGCGTGTCAAACCAGATCAGGCCGATATCGCCGTATTGGGTCAGTATTTCCCGGACCTGGGGGATGCACTTCTCATCAAGGTAGCGGGCGAAATTTTTCTGTTCATCCGGCACCGGACCGTAGCCATAACCGTCCGGGTCATGCCAGTCCTGCGCCTGCGAATAGTAGAAGCACAGTTTGATCCCGGCCTTGCGGCAGGCATCGGCCAGCTCCTTCATGGGGTCGCGCCTGAAGGGCGTGGCGTCAACGATGTTGTAAGGCGAACACTGCGAGTGATACATGGCAAAGCCGTCATGGTGCTTGGCCGTGATCACGATGTACTTCATGCCGGCTTCCCTGGCCAGGGTGACCCAGGATTCGGCATCGAATGCGACCGGGTTGAAGTCAGCAGCCAGCTTCTCATAGTCTGCCACCGGGATGTCCAGGCGCTTCATGATCCATTCGCCGATCGATTCGGTCCGGACACCCTGCCATTCACCGGCTAATTGGGCATACAGCCCCCAGTGGATAAACAGGCCGAACCTGGCCTCCTGCCACCATTTCTGTCCGCAGTCTTTTCCCATATAGATCACTCCCCTGCCTGTGGCAATATCAGAATCTGACTTGCCTCAATTTCTTCTCTTTTCATTCTACCTGAGAGCGCTGCGGAAGGACATGGAAGAAACAGGCCAAAATATGAACATCCCGGCTGACGGGTATGTGTTGCGATACGCGACATGTTGGGATCATGATTTTGTCCAGTGGTCAATCTATTAGCAGTTCATAGTCATGCTACTTTTCCGGGAAAGGCAGATTTGTTTGCCTGTATGCCAGGGGTGTCTGCCTGGTTACTTTTTTGAAGACGCGATAGAAGTGCTGGACATTATTGAAGCCGCAGTCATAACAGATGTCAGTTATGCTTTGTGTGGACTGTCTGAGACTCTTCTGCGCCTCGATCACCCGTTTCAGCTGGAGATAGCCAATCACCGTCAGGCCTGTCACCGCCTTGAATCGATGTGCAAGATGGTATTTGCTAAGCGTAAACTCCTTTTCGAGTAGTTCCAGCGTAATCGGATTCATGTACATCGTATCGAGGTAGTAGAGGACTTTGCGCACGGCCGTGTCCGCAGTGTTGTCAGGACAGGAGGCATCCGCTTTTTGCAACAGCGAATGAAGATCGATGATCAATTCACACAGCTTCAGCCGCATCCTGGCCAGGACACTTCTGTTTATGGCGCCCGCTTTATCCTTTTTCTGGTTATCTTTGATCAATTCATCCAGGCGATCCTTCATCCTGTCGCATTGCTTGAGATTCAGCCTGATCCGCCTTGTCCCGCTTCGGCTGATCGATTGCAGGATATCGGCAACACCGAGTAGTGCCAGAATGTCCTGTAGACAGCTTTTGCTGAAATTCAATACATACCGGCTGTAATCCTTGCCTTCTGTGTAGATTATTTTATGAATCTCATACGCGTCTATGAACAACAGGTCCCCGTCGCGGATCGCATATTGCCGGTCTTTCAAAAATACGTTGACATCTGCCCTGACAAACAGCGCGATCTCACAGGTATCATGGTAATGCTCAAGGGGTTCCATGTGTTCAACGCTTATGCTTTTGAAGCTGACATCGATAGCCGGTGTTTTACAGAGTAATTTTTCGTCAATCATCGCAACCACCCACGCATAGTTTAGCACAGAACCGCAAGATATGTTAATTCTGACTTTTACGGCAAGATGGGAGAAGACAACGCAGCGTATCTGTTCCATAATCCAGTCAGGCGAATATAATATCTGCGTCCGGGAGGAACAGCCATGGCGACACAGCGCGAAAGATATCGAAATACGATCCTGTTCAACAATCCGGACAGAATACCTTTACACCCCGGACACCCGAGGGAATCCACCCTGGCAGCCTGGAAACGCCAGGGACTGCCAGAAAATGTTGACTATATGGACACAGCTCTGGACGAACTCGGTATCGACAGGCGTGCAGCTTTGAGATTTCATAGCCTCAATGTTTCGTTCAAGTTATTCCCGGAATTTGAACAGGTCATTCTAGAGCATCGGAACGGGCACTATGTGATCCGGGACTGGTCGGGCGCCATCACGGAAATATCTGATCAATACGACGCGTCCTACCTGAAAACAGCAAAAGATTTCGTTACGCGGAAGTGGCACTCGTTTCCCGTAAAAACGAAGGCTGACTGGGAAGTCATGAAAACGCGCTATGACCCCAAGGAAAAAGCAAGAATCGCCCGGGATGCTTATGCAAAATGCGCGGATATGGCGGCACAAGACCATGTAATATCGCTCAGTTTCAACGGGATTTTCTGGCAACTCAGGGAGTGGTGCGGGTTTGAAAACCTGTGCCTTCTCATGGCAGATGATCCCCAACTCGTCCACGAGATGGCCCGGTTCTGGTCAGACTTCGTAGCGGATATGCTGGATATCGTCTGCAGACAGGTAACGCCGGACAGGGTGCTCATTTCCGAGGATATGGCCTATAAAGCCCACAGCATGATCTCTCCTGACATGACGCGAGAATTTATCCTTCCCGCCTATAATGCGTGGGTTCCCAAGATCAAGAAATATGGCTGTCCCATAATAGAACTTGACAGTGACGGGTATATCGGAGAACTGATTCCTATCTGGATCGAGGCCGGCATCAACTGCTGCAGTCCTGTTGAGGTCGCGGCGCATTGCGATATATTGGCGTTCCGACAGAATTTCGGCAAAAACATGGCGTACATGCAGGGCATCGACAAACGGATCATGGCAAGGGGTAGCAAAGATCTGGAAGAACACGTGATGCAAATTGTCCCAGCCCTGTTTGCCGACGGCGGCTACATTCCCGGGTGCGACCATGGCGTCCCGCCGGACATCTCCTGGCATAACTACCTCGATTTCACAAGGATGCTGGCTCAGCTGAGCGGGTGGCTGTAATTCTCTCCCCTGTCAACTAAAGCAAGGCATCCATTTTTCATTGGTTATCAGCACTAAGAAACAAAAAAATAGTTATGATTCGCTGACCGCATCGTTCCCTTCCACATCCTTGTATAGATCACGTGCGTTGTAGATATACATGCCGTTATATTCCACCATTTATCTCTGGACTTGAGGGTGTACAAGTGCTTCTCGATCATCTGCTTCCAGATCCTGCGGTTCTCCTTCGTGCGAGTGAGGAAGCATATAGTTTAGAGCATATTGTGAAGGTGAATACCCCCTGAATCGTTTATACATCCTGTTAAAATTTGAAACGGAATTAAATCCAGAGTTCCCTATAGCCTCTGTGATTGTCGTGGCATCTTCAACAATCAACTTCTCAGCAAACCGTATGCGAACAAAATTTACATACCTGGTAAAACTCCATCCCGTTTGCCTTTTAAATATTCTGGAAAGATGACTGTAACTGATATTCATATCTTTTGATGCTGATTTTAAACTGATATCATCACGAAAATTCTTTTCTATATAAGCAATAGCTTGCCCCACTATGTGAATATGGTTATAGTTAGAATCAAGTATTGTACGATCGATAATTTCGTCTCTGAAAAGGCTAATAGCGAGCTGCTGAATAAGCATAAATACGTAAGAATCATAACCATTTTGCTTATGGGTCAACTCCTCGATAATATTGGATAAGATCTGAAGCGTCTTCTTTGAATTATATTTCTCTTTCTTAACAATATAGTAAGGTTCACAATTGGTAAGCAGGCAGATCAAATGTTTGGCATCACAGTTTTCCAGCGACCGATGCAGCAAATAACCAGGAAGGAACTTAAGCACGATTTGACGAACATTAATTTTTTCATCTGAGATGACCGTATGTGCAATATCTTTATTTATTATACATAAATCGCCTTCTTCAATCGGAAATTCCATATCATCAATGCGCTGAACAGCTCGTCCAGATAGCACATATGAAATCTCAATGAAATCATGCCTGTGATAGGGAATCTGGGTTTGGGGATGATCGCCCGATATGGTGCGTTTTATGATGTGAACAGGAAACGCCAAGTATAGCTCAGGCTGTTTGCCGCTAAAGCAGTACTGAGCCAGGATCTTTTCATCGTAACCATATTCTCTCATTACCATAACACCTCTTATACATGCTACATTAATAAAACTGATTGTCAAGTTCAATTTGAACAAATATTGCATAGTTAAGCGCAAATACAGAAAGGCAAATTGGTTTATGATTGCGCTATAATGAAAGCACATTTTGTATGTGTGTTCAGTATAACAGATAACCGCCTGACCAGTATTTCTTTTTATGACATCATAATGGCATGACAAGATGATGTCAAAACTAATTATTATTCGGAGGCACCAGGATGGATGCAACAACAATTCGGTTAGAAAAACGAATCATTCCGTCAGCCTTACCCCGAGAGAATAATCCTCTGCCTAACCTGCAGGAGTTTTCCGCTATCCATACGACCATCAAATGGGATGATACCCTGTCACCTGACGATACACGGTACATGGGTTATGGTAAAATCAGGGATATTTTGCCATATACTCTGCAGGACAGCTACACGAGAGACCGAAAACCTGAAGAAATTACCATTGCTGTTCTGGAGAACGAAACGCTTAGAGCGGAGTTTTTGCCCGAACTGGGCGGGCGGTTATGGTCATTGTATTATAAGCCCGAAAACAGAGAACTGCTCTATGTCAATCCTGTTATTCAACCGGGCAATCTTGCCTTGCGCAATGCCTGGTTCAGTGGCGGTGTCGAGTGGAACGTCGGCATGAAAGGCCATTCACCTTTTACCTGTGCTCCGCTGTTCACACAAATCGCTCGGATGCCTGATGGTACACCGGTGCTGCGCATGTATGAATGGGAAAGGAAAAGGCAATGTACTTACCAAATCGAAGCTTACTTGCCGGCCACCTCGAAATTTTTGTATGTAAAAGTACGAATTGACAATCAACAGAACAAAGAGATCCCCATGTACTGGTGGTCTAACATAGCGGTACCAGAGACGATCATGACCCGGATTCTGACTCCTGCACGGGAGGGTTTCTTCTGTCGTTACCGGGCTGGTAATTACCAACTGACAAAAACACCGCTTCCATATTTAAACGACCTTGATTTGACGTATGCTTCTAATCTTATAAATGTCATGGATTTTTTCTACGATGTATCGTCTTGCAAACGAAAATGGATGGCAGCGCTTAATATGGATGGTGGCGGTCTTTTGCATTTGAGCACACAGCGGTTGTCAGGTCGTAAGCTTTTTGTATGGGGTATGAGTCAAGGTGGAAGACATTGGCAAGAGTTTCTGTCTGAACCAGGATATCCGTATATTGAAATACAGGCAGGCCTGACGCCGACTCAGCTTGAATGCCTTCCAATGCAGCCTGACGATACCTGGGAATGGCAAGAAGCATATGGCTATGTTCAATGTGATCCTGCAATCATTCACGGTGTAAACTATGAAAAAGCAATCTGTGCGGTTGAACACGAAGCTGACTTGCAGTTGCCGCAAAACCATCTGGATGCAGACTTCAATCACTATAAAGATGCGTCTTTACCCAAAGAGCTCGTTTGCACTGGGTCCGGATGGGCAGCGTTAGAGAACCGTCGTCGCCGGTTCGCAGGCGAACAACCACTAAAATCGACGCTACAGTTTTCGGATGATTCGATGACCGAGCAACAGCAACCGTGGATGGAATTGCTGGAAAATGGTACGTTCCCCAAACCGTGTAAGACAAAAAAACCTGTCTCTTATATGGTGCAGGAGCAATGGCGGGAGTTGCTTGAGACAGCGGTAGTGGCAGGAGAGAAAAACAACTGGTATGCATGGTACCATTTGGGTGTAATGCGATATCATGCTGGCGATGCAATCCTGGCGATGGCGGCATGGGAAATGTCGAACCAACTTGAGAAAAATCCATGGTCGTTACGCAATCTGGCTCTCGTCAACCTATATGAGGGAAAGCATGAGACTGCTGTCGGCCTCTATGAACAGGCTATCCGTTTGTGTGATGAGCGTGGCCTCATCATTGAATTTGCCAAAGCGCTTTTGCTGGCCGACAAAGGTGACCACTGGCTGAAAGTATTCGATGCTCTGCCCCAGAAGTATAAGAGTGTCGGCAGAATTCTGTATTATGTCGCAATGGCCCATGTCCGGACGGGTAATGTTTTTGAGGCTGAAAAAATACTGTATAAGCCACTAATCATTGACGATATGCGCGAAGGTGAAATATCGCTTTCGAATTTATGGCACGAGTTGAATGAGACAAAATTATCTGCTGCTAAAGGACGAGCACTTACACAGGCGGAAAAACAATCACTGACCAAGAACCGGGTGCTTCCCTCTTCTCTTGATTTTCGGATGAATATCGATTGATTTTATCGCACAAACAAAACGAGTGAAAGGAGTTATTTCCATGCTACCAAATGAAAAAGTGATCCATCCGTGGACGTCGGTACGTGTTGATGAACAGGAGGATAACGCTTACACCATTGGCATTTGGGGCAGGCAATACAGTTATGACCAGTCTTTGCTGCCTGTCTCCATCACCAGTCTTAATACCAATTTGCTGTCATCACCCATGCGGTTAGCAGGACGGGTAAACGGCCGGGAAATAAAATGGGATGAACAAGGTTGTTTTTTACTTGAACCAACCGATGAGCAGGTCATAATAAACGGATATGCGCAGAGTGACTGCCTGGTAGCCAACACCACCTTGGCTTGTGAGTATGACGGCATGGCCAAGCTTGATATCAAAATCATGCCGCGCGGCATGACAGTCCCTCAATGTTTCGGACTGGAGCCTTTTGAAATCGATGGATATGCGCTGGAGCGGCTATGGCTTGAGATCCCGTTGAGCAAATCCGCTATGTCCCTATATTCCATTTGGCCCAAAGGCGATATCAAAACATTAGTCGGAGATATCTCTCTTGCAGAAAATGGCTCGATCAGTCAAGAGGGCATCCAAACCTGCTTCAAACCAGTATTGTGGTTTGGAAACGAAAAAGCAGGTTTGTCTCTTTTTGCAGAATCAGATGAAAACTGGCAACCAGCTGATTTCGGGACTGCCATTGAACTTATCGATAATGGCAGTCAATGGTTGCTACGCCTCCATTTGCTTGATTCTTTGCCCGTCTCATGGCTTTTTACAGATCTGATGGGACGAAACAACCCAAGTATTAACTTTTCCTTGGGTATACAGGCAACACCTGTCAAGCCTTTTAACGAAGATTTCCATAAAATCAATGCTGTGCATATCGACTGCTTCACCAAGCTGAAAGGAGACTATTATCCATTCCTGACCGGACCTATGGGTGACAATAACACCCAGCTGGTAATCGACCGACTGGAACAAGCCGGAGTCAACTTGTTGATCCTCCATGAAAAGTGGACAAAGATACAAAACTATTGGCAATTCGCCACTGATACGGCTTCGGATATAAAAAAGCTGGTGGAGTTGTGCCACAACAGGGGAATCAACGTCATTCCCTATTTTGGATATGAGATATCATCCCATGCTCCCCAATGGAATGAAAAAATGGATGATGTCATGCGCCTGACACCCGATGGGCACCAATACACTGGATGGTACCGTGTTCCATACCAGAGGGATGTAATGGCCTGCTACCGCAGCGAATGGGGAGACCGACTGGCTCAGGGCATCATCGCTACAATTGAGCAGTTTAAATTCGACGGCGTGTATCTCGACAGTACTACCCGACCCATGGCATGTGCCAATAAAGCCCATGGTTGTGGCTATACCGATGCGCAAGGACAGTTGCATGCCACTTATCCCATCTACAGTGTGCGAAACCTGATGAAAAAGCTGTACCATTATATCCATCCACGTCGGGGTATCATCAATCCCCATACCAGCGGCTGCAACTTGATGGCAACCATTGCGTTTTCTCATGCTGTCTGGGATGGAGAACATATTCAGACCGCTATATATGAAAAAGGCCTTAGCCAGTTTTCGCTGGAATATTTTCGAGCGGAATACCTGGGTCGCAATTTCGGTATACCAGTTCAGTTTATCGTTTATGAAAACCTGCCTGATTGGACTTTTGAACGAGCATTGTCGCTGTGTTTGATCCATGGCGTTTATCCACGACCGAACTCGGTTGGTCATCCACTGGATGTAATGGAAAAAATATGGAAAATGATACATACATATGGCATTGAAGACGCTGACTGGTATCCATACTGGGAGAACAATACCTATGTCGACACGTCTGATTCCAATATAAAGGTCAGTTTCTACAGCAAAATGGATCCAGATGGTTGTGTCCGATTACTGGTATATATCACGAATCCTACAAATCAAGCTGCTGACAATGTCCGGATTCGTTTTGCTCCAGAAGCATTTGGCCGGCCCTCTATACAATCGGCTTATGATCTGTGGCGGAAAACCAATATGCAAGTTGTGGATGACAGCTTAGTGATAAACCTTGGACGGTTCGAAATTAGTGTGCTATATGTCCTTCTCTAAATATTACGATAATCACTAAAACCTGTGAATTGTATATCGGTTTAATTTTGTAAACATTAATATGTGTTAAGCAATAGGAGCATTAGTGTACCAAGAAAAGGGGCCATCCTGTTATCTGTTATATGGTAAAACAATATGATTTGTCCCGTATCATATATGCTTTCAACCTTGGACCCCACAAATATTGGTCTTGTTCGGCTACAATATAAAGAGTACAATATTATCACTAGATTCGTGTCAAATAATTCATTATTTATTGATGTAATTGCTAGTCAGATAATATTAGCTAGAGCTTAAAAATAGATAACAGAGGATACTATATGTGAAAAGGCACGGTAAACGAAATCTATTTATTCGATATATTAGCTTGTTTTTTGGCGTAATGCTAATGGTTATGGTTACTGTTTTGGCAATTTTTGTCGTTGTTTCCGGTAAGCAACTAAATGAATCAATAAGTTTGACACTGCAGCAAAACATGCAAAATGCAGCAGAAGATCTTGATAACCAATTAGAAGTATTTAAAAAAATATCATATGATATAAAAGTAAATATTTATTATAAACAGTCGTTTGTCAATCGCAAGGTAATTAACGAAATGCAAATGATAGACTTGCTTGACCAGTTTCAAACTTACTCTGTTCTCTCAAAGAGCTATTTCTATTTTTTTAAAGATGCAGATCAAGTCTATTTTCCAAAAGCAAAAAATGATTTTGTGCTATATGCCACAAGCATATTAAAAGTATCTGACGTTGATGCACTCTACTCAAAGCTGAATAATATTGAAAGAATTACAATAATAAAGACTGATAATAATCTGATAATTGTTGCCATTCCAATATTCGAAATTGGTGCTTCCAGCAATCAAATGTCATCAGTCATCAGTTTTATTCTAACCGAATCTGAACTTATCAGTCGTTTCGAGGAAACAAGCGGTATTAGAAATGCAAATATATCAATTTATTATAATAAGCAAGAACTAGCCGAAACATCGTACAAGCAGACGAATGTTGTCCATAACAATTCAACAGACAACCGTATACCTGTTATTTCGGTCAAATCATCAAGCAATCAATTTGAAGTGCATCTACAGCCAGAGAGCGGATGGTATTTCAGCGTATATGATTTACTTATTGTCCGTTATCGCTGGTACATTCTGGGAAGCATCTCAATTGTCATTGTCCTATCATTTGTGCTAGCTTACATTTTGTATAAGCCTGTTAAAGGAATTGCTGGAAAATACAACCGTTTGTTCTCTGTGCAGAGTGAATCCGGGAACGAATTAGATCAAATAGAGTTAATGCTTAACCAGTCATTGATGTATAAGATTGATACGATGGCAAGCATTCAAAAGCAGTTCATACTGCTCAAAGAACAGCTTATTCTGATACTTATAAACGGAAAAGCAAATGATTCCTGGCGAAAACAGATGGATTCAATTGGTTTTCCTATGGATAGCATGTTCTTCTGTGTCATTATTATTGAAATAAGAGACTCAGACACCAGCACCTGCGATGAAAACCAGTTGTGTAACATGATTGAAGAATTGTCTTATGATCTAGTTCGATTTCTAGCTGTTAGAGGTGAAAAAGAAAACCAAATTATAGTTTTGTTAAACTTTGATGAATCCGATTTTATAAACGATGCCAAAGACATGCTATCAGCAATCTTAAGCACAACGGAGTTGGACTATAATCTATACGAAGGTATTGTCTGCTCAGAGATTGAGAGAGTCAAGACTTCCTATATGTTGGCTTTTTCTAGTTGTATCGAATCACAGCATCATCGGGAAACACAGTCAGGTTCACTTGATAGCAGTTTTAGAGCTATCAATGATATTCAGGACCAACTGGTACTTGCAGTTCGAAAGGCTGATATGTCTTTGGCAGAGGTTTACCTTAGCAAATTGATCGGCATAATTGAGACTTCGATCCAGTCGCAACTCATGTTCAAAGTCATCTATACAGATACGCTCAGCAAGTTAATTAAACAATTTGTTGATGATGCGAATTACCAGGAAATGCAGGCATATATCGGCGATATCGTTTTGGCGGATAGTCTGGCAAGTTTTCAGAGCGGTTTGCAGGTATTACTGGTTCGCCTTTGTGAGTATACTATTTCCAGTAATCAAAAGAAACAGTCTGTCATGTGCCAGAAGTTAATGGAGGCACTTCAGAGCAAAGCTTTAGAATATGATTTCTCTATTGAAAAATTGGCGGAAATGATGAATATTTCCGCCAACTATGTCAGTATTATATTGAAGGATCAGACAGGACGCACGTTTAAAGAGCACATTGTTGGAATTCGTATTGATGAAGCAAAAAGGCTATTGCTGGAGAGCA
Organism: Bacillota bacterium; assembly: GCA_033549405.1. GTDB lineage: Bacteria > Bacillota > Clostridia > Saccharofermentanales > UBA5734 > JAAYBY01. The sequence goes on from JAWSUP010000013.1 coordinate 11,228, forward strand.
CGCAAAACGTATCAGCAATAAGCATCAATGTCGGCTATTTAAGTGTTTCATATTTCATCAAGATATTTAAAGAGGCCGTCGGGTTGACTCCGGCCAAGTATCGCGAGCTGCAGCCGATGAACAGAAATCAATAGGATTTGCTGACACCAACGCCTATCTTAAATAGCAGAACAACTGATTGTTCTACTATAGTGTTCTAAAGCTCGGTCTTGACCCCCATTTACCGCGAGTAAAATCAGGAAAATCGATAGGCTTGCTTCCATTCCTGATCGATTGTTCTGTCAAGGCCGAAATAACACTTGATGTTACGGAGTCATAAACATCAAAATCAGAAGGTTATAATCCGCAATCCCATCATATATCACGCCCCTTTGAACGAGAATTATTGAGAAAGACTGCTACTCACGATTTGTTCCAACATCTCCACCTGTACTGGTGTATCCAGCGTCGCTTTTTTCCCTATGTCTGATTTCAGTGTCGATATCATTTTCAACCATTAGATTTGGATTAGCAACAATGACCCTTGCAACGCCTTGTGAATATTTATCAGATCCTGGTAGAATAAAGTCATCTTTGCCAATTTTTGCATCTGTGGCAACTCTTGATTCACCATAATACGGTTTTTGATTAAGTGCAAATCCGATATTGATTAACTGCTTTCGCAACTTTTGAACATCAATCTTTCGCGGTGTAACATTATCATTAAGTGATATAGCCGATGCAAGCCCTGCAGCCTGTCCTAAATTGAGACAAAGAAGGACCAGACGCGTGCCTGACTGTGCCATAAAATCAGCTGATATGCATCGTCCCGCAATGAGCAGGTTTTCGATTTTAAGGGGAACAATGGCACGATATGATATCTCCCGAAATGAGCCAGGTCTTACGTATTGTTTTTCGACTGAACCATCCTCGGTTTTTCGTAAGATATGTTTTATATGTCCTGGTTCAGTGGGGTGATGCGCGTCGAATGCATGATGATCCCGTGCAATAGCATCTTCAAAGGAGCGACATGCCACCAGATCATCTGCCTTGATTTTGTATTCACCCATAATGCGACGGGAGTCTCTGACGCCCATAAGTGGCGCCGTGTCAATCAGCCAGCAGTTTTCAAAACCTCCGATGTACTTCAGCAAAAACTTTTCTATATACTCTGTTTGTTGACGTTGCTCTATATACATCCGTGTCAAATCTTCGACATCAAGGCAACGGCAGTTTCTGCTATGGGCATAACACAAGAGCACTTCGGCATGTTTTCGATCTCTTCCCGGGACATAGACAAGCCAATTGAACCGCTTATCTATCATATAGGGGAAATCTCCGTTAGCAACGGCTTCTTCTATAAAATCCTGAATCGTATCAATAACATCTTTGTTATGTGCCTTACCGAATTCTGCATATTTATCAAGATCTACATTACCGATCCGACAGACGAGGCTTGCTGACTGGTTGTAGTCATTATGCTCGGGATCACCCACCTCAAACGGAACACCAGCGAGAGCAGCAACATCACCATCACCTGTCGCATCAACAATCCTTTTGGCCTTGATAGCTTGAAAACCAGATTTGCTATGGATTATCACACCTTTAATGGCTTGTTCCTCAACGATAGCATCAATAATTGTTGTGCAGTAAAGAATCGTTACACCTGAGTCAATCAGCATCTGCTCCATGATTCGTTTCGTCTTCTCAACATCAATGAATCGACCCTTGACTGCATCAGCATCTTTTAGCTTCTGAAATAATTCAATGCCGTAACCTTCTATATAGCTGAATGTCAAGGCAACATAGCCTAGGGTCACTAATCCACCCAGACATGATAATTGCTCAATAATAATTGTTTTTGCCCCCGCTCTTGCAGCAGCGAGCGCTGCACCGAATCCAGCATAACCTCCGCCTGCTACCAGAACATCAACTTCTTTGACAACTGGAATGTTGAGTTCTTTTTTTATTATGCTATTCATTTTGCACTCCTTATACGATATCCCTTTTTAATAACCATTCTTCCGGAATTAAATTCCGGAAGAATGGTACCTTTGTTTGTAAATATTATTTTTTACAGAATTCTCGGCTTCTACTTTGGCCTTGCCCAAGTAACACTATCATCCAAATGCAGTAACATAATTATTATAAACTTCCTCATAAATGCTTCTGTATTCTTCGACACCAAGTCCATCAAGTTCGGTAAAGAACGCATTGAGTTCAGACAACGGACGATCACCTGTGATGAAGCGGGCTGATTGGTTCGCTATGTAATTGCTCAACAGCGTTTCCAGATCAGCTAGTTTTGTTGCCGTATCTGAGTCAATGTAGATAATATGAGGGAAACCGTTGATAACATGTGGTCGTAATTTATTATGCGCAGATATTTGCGCGTAGTTGTCGCCTGTTGTCGGATCAAGTGCATCAATATCACTGGTCCATTTCTGTCCTGCCATCTCAAGCCTGGCTCTGTAGATTGAAGCATAGTTTCCTGCCACATTGCCTGGTGACACTTCTGCAATATAGTATTCAAACAAGTTTGCATGCTTACCTTCCGTAAATGCCTTGCTGTTAATGGCACCAACTGCTTCATCGAAGAACCAGCCAATAACTCTGTCCATTGTTTCTTCTTGTCCCTCCATCGGGCCCAACCACATGTATACACAGCCTTGATCAGTAAAGTACCAGTCAAACCAGCGTACAACAACCTCCGGATAAGGACAGGTTGAACTTAGCCATACATCTCCTATCGTGACAGGGCTATGAGCATCCCATACGGGTGTATCGTTGAATTTGCTAGTTAAGGGAACCATAGCTTGCCAGTCTTTGAATGTATCCGGCAGTGCTGTATAGACGCTGCCATGCAACAAAATTGATTTTCCACTAGCTAACTGTGCATTGCGCGCAGTTCCATCCATTGTAAAGAAATCCTGGGATACAAGATTTTCATCATACAAAGCTTTCATAACGTTTATATATTCTGTATACACTTCCTTTTCTGCAGCAGGGATGATGACCGATCCATTACGCAATGCAGGTCTATATTCCAGTTTCATATCAGCTCCAGAACCGGTTTCCATGACAACACCTAGAGCACTCAGTATTAGCTTCATGGGGCCCGCACTTGTATAACCTCCTGAAACTGGTGTGCTGTCTGGATATAGCTTTTTCCATGCACGCATCAATTCCATGAACTCATCAAGTGTATATGGGACGGATAGATTGTTTCGTTCAAGCTCAGCTTCATTGATTGAAGCTGCCGTACTTGTTGTGTAAGTACTGACTGAATTGAACGGAATGGTATAAATAAACCCATCAGCAGCTGTTGCATATGCTTTAACAACTGGCTTTTCATCAAAAAACATTTGCATCGCTGGTGTTAGCTCTGGATTGATATAGTCGTTTAGAGCCATCAATTGGCCTTCTTCTTGACCATACAGTGTAATATCTATCGGTGATAATCTAAGCCCATATGCAACATCAAATAATTCACCGGAAGCAAACAACAATGCTTTCTGCTGTCCCCATGCTGATTTGAGAATTGTTGTAAACTCGAATTCAATGTTCATATACTCTGTTAAATAATTAAATAGCCACAAATCCTCCGGGTCACTTGCCGCAGGATTATCATTTTTGCCAACACCCACCGACAACTTAACCGTTTGACCTTCTTTAACGATAGGATAGTACCCATCAAGATTTAAGTATTCAGGATACTTTGGTGCTTCAGTCGTTGTTGTAGCAGATTTTGTTGTTGTACTTGTTGGCGCTTTTGTTGTCCCAGTTGTCGAAGTGTCTGTTTGCTTACAGCTGGACATTGTGAAAAAAACAAATAATGAGACTAGTACCATCGCAGCAATTCTTAAATACTTTCTTCTTTTCATATCAATCGACTCCTTTTCGTTCTTACTTCTTGCACATTCCTGGTTAGATACAGACATCCAAGCATTTTTGACATTCTTTTATATCTTTATCCCTTAATTGAACCGATCATCACCCCTTTCACAAAGTGCTTTTGAACAAACGGATAAGAAATTAGCAGTGGCGCAGAAGCAATAAAAATGATGGAATATTTCATTGCCTGGGCCATGTAAGCAAGGCGGACAAGCGCGGCCAGTTCTTCTTCTGTACCTACAAAGTCAGTGCTTCTTAATATTGTTTCACTTGTAAGAAGAATGTTTCTCAATACAATCTGAAGATTAACTAAGTCTGAACTTCTGACATAAACAAGTGCATTGAAAAAGTCATTCCATTTGCTGACACCATAATACAGTGCAATGACAGCAATAATAGGTTTTGACAAAGGTAAGGCAATCTGAAAAAATGATCTGATTTCTGATGAACCATCAACACGAGCAGCTTCGTACAAAGACTCTGGTATCGATGTTTGAAAATATGTCCGCGTAATGATAAGATTAAAAACACTAAAACTGCCTATGATGATCAATGTCAACCGTTTGTCGAGCAGACCTATGCCCCTGACAATCAGGTATGTCGGGATTAAACCGCCACTGAAATACATGATGATGATAAATAGAGTCATCAAGAAAGACCTGCCAGGTAAACCCTTCTTACTAAGTGCATATGCGGCGGGAACTGTGAGGATCAAAGCAAGAATAGTACCAAAAAAGGTGTTGATGATTGAGTTTCTATAGCCAATCCATATCTGTATATATCGAAAAACATATTTGTATGCGTCAAACTGCAATCCCGTAATCCAAACATATACCTTGCCGCTAACAACTGCGTGAGGATCAGATACGGAAGCGATGATTGTAAAATACAGCGGGTAGATTATAATTAACAGCAGCACCACTAATAATAATATATTAATAATATCAAATAGTGGAAATGTTCTATTGTGCTGCCTTTTCGTAATTTTCAACATAAAATCTTCCTCTCTTAATGTAAGTACTAAAAGAGACTAGTTCCAGATATTTTGTTTGCTGTCTGGTTCACAATTAGCAAAACAATAACGTTAATAACGTTGTTAAATAAACCTATAGCAGCTGAATAACTGAACCGACCACTTATAAGACCAACTTCATACACATAGGTTGAAATAATCTGTGATACCGAAATATTCATGGCGTTCTGCATCAAGTAGACTTTCTCAAAGCCTACACTTAATATATTGCCTGTTGACAATATGAGTAATATGACGATGGTTGGCAAGATAGAAGGAATATTGACATGCCAAATTACCTGCATACGGCTTGCTCCGTCAATGCGTGCAGCTTCAATAAGCTCTGGCGATACACTTGACAAAGCAGCAACATAAATGATACTGCCCCAGCCGATGTTTTGCCAGACGCCACTCCAAATATAAAGGTGAGAAAAGTACCTTGGTGCAGTTAGCATGGGAAGTCGCTGTATTCCAACAATTTCGAGAAGATTATTTATCAAACCATTTGATTGGGAGAAAAAGAGATTAAGCATTCCCACCAAAACTACAGTTGAAATAAAATGTGGCATGTACGTGACCATCTGAACTGTCTTTCTAAATTTGTAGTTTCTGACTTCATTGATAGATAAAGCCAGAAGTAGCGCACACGGAAAAGTTGCCAGTGAATATAAACTCAGTCGGAGTGTATTGCGAATTAGATTCCAAAAATCGGGATAGGTCAGAAAACGAACGAAATTCTCAATTCCGACCCAATCGCTGCCAAAAATACCTCTCGACGATCGATAATTCTTAAATGCAATCTGTACGCCATACATCGGCATATAATTAAAAACAACAATATATGCCAAGGCAGGTAATAGAAGCAGATAAAGTGGACTGTATCTTTTGAGACGTTTCATTGTCTCTTTTCGTTTAATTCCAGATTGATTCATTTGCATATCCTCTCTACAGCTTTTCATAAAACTAACTATGTTTATACAATAACCAACTCACCCGATTGCAACAATGCAAATAAAGCCATATCTATAATGATTATCGTGAATATCCAATAATGCGATGACGTTTTTTTGTAACTAATAGCACAAATCATGAAAACAATAGAATCATGAGTCCCTCACTCCTTTGAAACCTATTTGTTTTCTCAAATCTTTTCCGAACACGTCGGCTGATGAATTATTCATGGATGCACTGCTGATATATGTTCTGTCTGTTCAGGCAACCACAGTCTATTGTCTGTTGAGTCGAGCTTATGACCTTTCAAAACACCAGGCGTTGGTGGCAGGAAATGGCTATGCAGATTAAGCCATCTAAGAGGAAATATTATTGTAAGCCTATATCCACTGAGCAGCTTATAAGCAAAGCATTGTGTTGCGTTTTCTTTGGTAAAACACAACTTTATGCCTGGTCTATTGTATTCGCTGCTGTTCTTTACCATAAGCTGCACACATAAATAGTTGTATTGCGACAGATGAGATCGGTGATTCACAATATCTTCATCGTTAATTACATAGGCACAGATGGCATCTTCTGCTGTGACTTCGGAAAAATTAAACTCATTTTTCATATGCTGCACTTATACATAACATATCATGCACAAATTTGCCTCCTGTCCATATCGTTGAATCTTGTTGTTTAACTGCAATGTCAGGATTCAACTTTATTCCAAACGATAATCCGACTGTCAAAATCGCCTTTGAGCTGTAAGCGGATGCCAATATGCATTAGCCCTTCACCTGACATAATCTTGTATCCTTCTGCTTTATACTGTGCTTGAGGATCAAGCCCGTATAAGCGTATGCGCGGCAGCGCCTGGGCGAATTGCATTGATTGGCCATATGACATCAACACAACCTGATTGAGGTTATGAGAAACAAATTCATAGATGGCATATGGCTTATCCCAGGCGGATGCCAGCCGATACAAATCGCCGTTTTGAACGGTGTCACGTTGCAGCTTGTGTTGCTTGATCCATCCGGACAAGTCATCAAGTTCGGCTGCACTGCACTTCCTCAAATCAAGACCAACAGCAAAAGACCCCATCATTGCTATATGCGCTTTATATCGATAACTGGTGTGTCTGCCGTTGACACCGCTGCCACTGGCGCTGATATGCCCGCCGCCGCCGGCAGTTCTGCTCCGGTTAATGTATGTGAATCCTTCATGCAGCTTGAGCATATCCAGCGGATCCTGATTATCGCTGCGATTGACACGAGAACAATAGCGCGTCATCGCCAGATCAGCCCGCAGTCCACCGGAGGCGCAATTTTCTATGATCAAATCAGGATATTTGTTGTTTAAATGATCCAAAATTGCATAGAAGTTGTGCACATATTTGACCCACATCTTTTTTTGATCAGCTGAGCTCTCTTCTGGCCATCCTGGTTGCGAAAAGAGTCGATTCATATCCCATTTAAGATAATAAATATTGTGATTGTCCAGGATGTTATCTAAAAATGAGATGATATATTCTTTGACATCGCTGCGTGCCAGATTCAGGACACACTGGTTTCGATGAAGCTCACGATCCCGATGCGGGAAATTCAGGATCCATTCTGGATGATGCCTGTACAGGTCAGAATCAGGATTCACCATTTCCGGTTCAACCCATAACCCGAAATTCATGCCCAGGCTGTTCACTTTTTCGATCAGAGGGTTGAGTCCATTGGGGAATTTCTTGCTGCTTGGTTGCCAATCACCCAGACCTGAACGCGAATCATCGCGTGTGCTGAACCAGCCATCATCCATAACGAAAAGTTCGACACCTATTGATGCAGCTTTTTCTGCCAGATCCATCATCAGCTTTTCATCAATTGAGAATTCAAATGCAGCCCACGCATTGTAAACAACCGGTAAGGGTTTTTCTGCCCAAGGCCTTGGGTTTAAATAGTATTTCTGATAATCATGCAGCATGCGTGACGCAGCTCCAAATCCTCCACAGGTGTACCCGGCAGTAAAAACGGGAGTCTGATACTCTTCATCTTCGTTCAGGCGCCAGCTAAAATCGAAATCGTTGATGCCGCCGGTCACTTGGACACAGCCCAATGGATCCTTCTCGACAACAATTTTCCAGTTACCACTCCATTGCAGTGCGCCAAACCAGACCTCCCCCTGATGTTCATCTGCCTTGCCGTCTGTATCAAGCGCGAAGTATGGCATTTGATTGGAGTTAGATATTCCTGTGCGCGAATCAAGTTCTATCCGTGTTTGTGTCAGAGGCAATCTGCTGATTTCATACTCGCGTCCCCAACAACTGGCGAGGTGCGTCAGGCGATATGACCTGAGATCAGGCAGATACCAGGCAGCTGAAAGCGCCGATTCCAACAAGATAGGATCATGGCCTTTATTCTTGACGATGCACCATTTGTTTATGATATCCAGCCCATCATAAATCTCATATTTGAGAATAACCTCCAAAGGATAATGGACATCTTGAAGCACAATGCTCATTTCGTTTCCGTTGTCGGATATGCTATGCGAAACATAGCGAAGCTCAACATCACGTGTGCCATCGCTGAATGTTGCTTTCAGAACCGGTTCATTATAGTAACGACCACCCCAGCCAGGGTATTCTTCGCGAATTTTTCTTTCTGAATGGTGCTTGACACCGCCGATTCTTGGATAATGCATTTCACCAATGGGGAGATCTTCTATTCTGGCAATTCGATCAGCCCAATACAAATTCGTCAGGATGCCATCTGAATCCTTCGAAAAAGAATAGGACGTGTTTGCGGTTGTAATCATAAAGACTTGCAGACTTTTATTGTATGTTATTGACATATAACCCTCCAGTCAAATATTAAATTTTACAGATACAACGCACTGTTTTTCTTGATGCTGTCATAAAGATATACCGGAAAACTATATGGTGCTTTTTCTCTTGCGACATCAACTGCTTCATTCGCTTCATTTTCTTTGCCAAGACCCAACAATGCAAATCCTCTCAGCATATATCCGCTGATCGTGTTGGTTTTTGCAATGTCCAACTCAAATGGCAATGGTGTTGGCGAGCCGACACCAAAATATGGCCATTGATCAAGATGATAAATGATCTGCTCTGATCGTTCTCTCATTTGTTGTAGTACTTGCTGTGCCTGTGTGTAAGATTTTAGTTTTCGCAGCGCCAATGCACGGAACAAGTTTATCTCAGACATGCTTGACTTATCGACCGCTGCTTCTGCATAAGCGTTTTCCATCTCCTTCTGGCGATCTTGACGTTCATAGATATAGCCCAATGTGTAATACACATGATTTTCCTGGGCAAAATAACTCTTGCCTTCGCCATAGCCTGGCAACAAATCCAGGGCTTGCTTGAGCAATCGCTCTGCCTGAGTCAAATCATTTTGACTGATACATTTCCAGGCGTATAATGTGTGAAGCCATGCATGAAATCTCGTTAGCTGGCCTTCGCCACCTTCATAAATATGAAAACGATGATTCTTGGCCATCTCAATAGCCTGCTCATATTGTCCCAACTGAGTCATTATCGTGATTCGATCCAGGTAGCAATCATCTCGTTCCTGAACCAGATGATCATATTTGTCATATAGCGCCAGTCTTTCTTCTGGCACGGCATTTATGTTTTTCAGCAACTGCTGCATCTCCAACAAGACTCGCGCGTTATTCTTGCATAATCCAAGCGCTTGGTCCATGCAATGACGTGCCGATAGATATTCACCCTTTTTATCATACAATGCTATTGCCAGATTGCGATAAGCTGGGTAAAAATCAGGATTCTTTTGAATCGTTAACTGCCAATTTCTGATTGCTTCATCCGTTCTCAGACGATCATAATACAGACAGCCAAGGTAGTAATGCGCACGGGCTCCATCGGGATATATTTCTGCAGCTGCTTTCAATACAGCAATATCCTCAAGGCGAGATGGAAAACAATATGTGTTGTCTGCGAGTTCAGCTTGCCTGGCATATGCTGCTGCCTGATCTTTTTCGCCGGACTCTTTGAAGCAATAACTCAGATAATACAAGATCAATGGATAGGTCTGATCAGCAATCTGTAACACTTCAACGGCGTCATCGAAAAAACCGCAGCGCATGAAATCATTCACAACATCAAGATAATTCTCGGGTTTTCGAGCATAAAGTTCACTTATTTCCTGCAATATGGCTATTTCTTTTTGCTGATCTTTCAATGCTTTATATGCCAGGAACAATTCAATACGACACCATATTTCAAGAGAGTCATTTTCTTTAACATCAGTCGCAATATCGATTGCCTGATCATAAAGTCCCATTTTGCGATAGATTGCTGACTGCAGACAGTGCGCCTTCGTATGGAGCGCATTTACCTGCAGGGACAGATTGAGCCTTTCAGAAGCAATCGAAAAATCTTTTCTTTTGGCATCGATCTCAGCCAGAGCATAGTATCCTGCAGACACATGACTGTATTGCCAGATACATTTTTGCAAGAGTTCATATGCTTCAGATTCTTTATTTGAATAGCGATAGCATAGTGCCAATAGATAGAGCGCATCAACAGTCTCCGGATGCCCATTGCGTACAGTAAGACGTTCAATGGCTCTGCTAAGATATTTTTCGGCTGCTTTGAAACAGCCTCGTTTGAGCATGATTCGCCCCATTGCAGTGTTACAGCGGCTATCATCAGGATCTCTCTTGAGTCCCTCGAGATAGTAATGCTCTGGCTCATATGTGTGATGTTTGTATTGCTCCAGATGCAAACCATTTATGTATAGTTCGTCAATTGTCTGAATATGCTGCGGTTTTTTTGCTGGTGTCCGAGGTTCAAGTCTCTCATGTTCTTTAAGGTTCGCGGCGCAGTACGTAACAAGGATGTTCCCGTTATTGTCTTTTAGCGATATGGATAACTGTTTTTCTTCTTCCGGGCTTATGTCAATTGGCAATACACGTGTGTATGAGGTGCAGGGTATCATATCAATGTACTCTTCAAATAAAGTATTATCATGCTTTTTCAATGATACATGACACTGCTGAAACTCACCTGTCACGTTGAAACCAACAAATAGGCCATCATCCTCTCTCCTCATATTGACAGCTGCATCTTTGGTGGCATTTTTCACACCGCCAATGCCAATGACGGGATACCAGTATTGCTCAAAGCACTTTGTCTCATAGGGATGCATCCAGGTGAAGTCCGGTTGATTATCAGAAAATACGCCAGTCATCAATTCGACATACGGGCCATCATCGTCCGTCAGATTAGCACACCAATTATTCCCGAAATCGTGCCGTCCCCAGTGGAACAGCTTTTTACCAGGCGCAATATAGTGATCAGCAACTGTAACAACGCCACAATCCCTGCTCATGTCGTATCCGGCAACAAAGTCCATATCGGATTGTCCCTGAGATACCATGAACGATGAGGGCACAACAACCGAGGGATATAACGACAAATCTGTGCCATCTCCGTAATCGTATGGTCTTGCTGTCTGATAGATTCCTTTAGCCATCGGCCAGCTGATGACTGCGCGCCGATCGTGATCGTTAACCCAGGAGACATCTGGCGGAAAAATTATTCTGTATTGGTCATGGACAGCAACAGCTGTATTCGCCCACCATAAAAATGGATGCGCAAATGGTGTCCTATTGTACAGTTTAACCTTTACTTTCAAGAATGATTTTCCTGGTGAAATTGAAAATCCAGCCATGCCCTTCATTCGATTGATCGGGTCAACCTCACCAACCCAAACCGTTTCTTCTCCATTTTCATGTTTGATCCATGACTCAAGCGGCATGTATGTCGTGGGGCGATGATGCTGTGGCCAGTTGAATTCGATCCCACCAGAAACCCAGGGACCTGCCAGTCCAATCATAGCCGGTTTAATCACCGTATTATGATAGACAAAATCAATTTCATTTTTCTTATCGTATGCCTGTTGAACTTTTCCACCAATTTCAGGCAGTACTCTAGCTTTTATATAGTCATTTTCTAACACTGCGACTTTATATTTAGTATTGGTTTTGCTGTCGCTCAGTCTGTCTGTATAGGGTAAGGGATATATTTTGCCACTTGCTCCCTGATACGGCCGCTTCTCAAAAAACACAGGTAAAATTTGTGCCGGCTCTGGCACATACGTTGGTATCCATTCATGGATATATTCCGCTTTACATTTGTTTGCTACAGTTGTTTCATCATTGTTTTTCATGTATTTCACTCCAGATTATGGTTTTCGATCATTTGCTCTTTTCCGACTAAGATTGCAGCGTTAAAACAGCACTTTAGTGCTTAATATTGCATTATTGCAACATAAACATATATTGAACACCTTGTTTGCATTATAAATTATATGCAAATCATCTACAATACAACAAATGAACCTGTGATCTGGATAAATTATGTATTGACATTATATCTATGGATTGTTAGACTTAATGGCTAATCATTTATCAGGATGTGTATGAATTTGTATGAGCATAAATGTTATCATCGAACCTGATTATGCCAGTACTTTATGGTGCAAGCAGTATCTGGAAGGCATCTATATTGAATGTGAACTGAATAATGCACTTGTTCATATTGTGGATATAAATAATTTTGTAAATAATGATCAAAACTTAAGCACAACACATGTTCTGTTAATTGGCACATCAATTTCCTGGATTCCTCAATCTGTTGCCCTTCTCTCTGAACAAAAAACGCACTGTATATTACTTGCTTATGGGCATAGCATGATACCAGAGCGCGCCAGTAGTATCATTATGGATTACAAACAAGCGATCGGTTCGCTGATGCAGTATCTTGCAAGTCATGGGAAAAATCGAATATCCTTGTTTGGTATCAATCCTGATTCTTCAAATGATCGCCAGAAGTATCAGGCATTTATACAGCAGGCATATAGTAACGGTGCGACAGAACCAGATAAAAACGTATTTTGGAATCATGGGCGCCTGCAAGATTCCTGTCTGCAATTCTACAAGGTTTCAAATCAATATGACGCAGTCATCGGAGCAAACGATGCCGCATCTATCGTGCTGATCAACTATCTGAAAAGAAAAGGTGTACAATCTCCCGATGATCTGTACGTAACCGGAATAGGCGATACAACCATTGCCCGCATGGTCCGACCCACAATAACGACAGCAAAACTCGACTATATTGAGGCGGGGAAAAAAGCAGTTCAAATATATAATTTTCTGCAGAAATATCCAGGATTGACATCATTGACAGCCACAATTAACTGCAACATCCTCGTTGGTGAATCAACGGCAAATCAACCGATTGATAACTGGACAGAACATAAGTCGATCATAGAAAAAAGTAACCCTGTGCCTTTTTATAATGATCCGGATGTTGTTGATGTTTTAAATATTGAATACTTCATCAGTCGTTGTGATGATATTGATGTCAATATATTAAAAGGCATTGCAAAAAATATGAAATATTTTGATCTGGCAGATGAATTACACATATCAGAGAACACAGTCAAGTATCGCGTAAAAAGAATGCTTGGCCATGCTAACCTAGAATCACGTGAACAGTTAATTGATCTCTTGCTCAAATATTTCAATTGGAACGAATAGTTGGTTGATCCGGATCACTTTGCCATCAATATCACCTTTCAGGTCGACTTACGGGCAAACGATTATTTTGCCTTTCGCATACAGCTTGTTTTCAAATACATCTTCAATGTCCCGCAAATTGACATTCCTGTAAATCAGATCATCGATGTTGATTCTGCCGGATTCAAGAAGGGCTATTGCCCTCTCCTGCGTATAGGGATTGATAAATGATGCGCGTATGGTCAGTTCTTTCTGAAATATCTCATAGGGTTTGACAGGGATCTCACATTCTGGGCTGGTAAGGCCGAACAACATGACGTGACCGCCTTTTCCGGTATATTTGATCGTATCCAGCATCGTCTTCGGATTGCCCACACACTCGATGCCTACGTTCACGATTATATTGTTATCCCTGAGGATATCCTCGATGCATTCATCGAGCGGATTCACGACTTTGTCTGCGCCGAGTTTCAATCCAAGTTCTCTTTTAGCGGCAACAGGCTCGCTCAGGATGATCCTGGCTGCGCCGCTTATCCTGGCCAGCTGCAGCATGATCATGCCGATGGTGCCGCCGCCGATGATCATGACCGTATCTCCGGCCTTGATCTGGGCGAGATCCAGACCATGGAGGCAGCAGGCAACCGGCTCAGACATCGCAGCCTGTTCAAAGGACAGTTCGTCGCCCACTTTGTAGACTATTTTCTCCTTTGCCGTGCAATATTCTGCAAAACCGCCATTAGCCGTTGTGCCAAGTCCCAGCATATTCTCACAGAAGTGTTCTTGGCCGTTGCGACAGTAATGGCACTTACCACATGTCAGATTGGGATTGACCGTAACCCTGTCCTCTGTCTTGATATTTTTGACAGCCTTTCCGGTCTCAAGCACAACACCCGAGAATTCATGTCCTAAAATAGTATCAGGTTTTGGCACGGCGGAACCTGCCGCTCCTTCGTAGATGTGTACATCCGTTCCACATACACCGCATGCTTTAATCTGAATGAGCACTTCATCGTCTGCCGGTAAAGGCTTTGGTACTGCCTCATAGCGTAATTCATGCTTCTTGTGAAAAACTGCTGCTTTCATGATGATACCTCCCTGCATAATTCTGCTTTTTGATTATACCACCTGGAGCTATTGTCTTGAAGTTTGCATACAAGAGCTTTTTTCTCACTGTATATTAATACTGTATATCCTTAACTTCCCACACATTATACCCTGCGTGACAAAAGGCACCTGTTCAT
>JAWSUP010000014.1:0-25505 GCA_033549405.1 Bacillota bacterium
ACAAAAACGTGATGGTGGGCTTCCCCTCCCGCTATGTAGAGCGGCATCAGTGGACCCGCAACTTTGACCGGCTCTGCGGCGCGGAAAAACGGCGCAACCGTTCCAGGATCCATCCCCGCTACGGCATGACTGTTACGGACTGCGTCTTTATGTGTTCCCGGGACGGGTTGAACTGGTATCGCCATGACGATGCCTTTATACGCCCCGGACCTGAGCAGCCCCTGAATTGGGTGTACGGTGACTGTTATCCCGCGGTGGGTCTGGTGTCGACCCCATCGGATATCCCCGGTGCAGACCCAGAGATGTCCCTGTTCCTGTTTGAAAATCACTGGACGGGTGTTCCCGCGTACACCGTTCGTTATACCCTCCGCTGGGATGGATTCGTGTCCCTGCATGCGGGCATCCGTCCGGAGAAGGTTGTCACAAAGGAATTCACCTTTGCTGGCAGCGTACTGCATGTCAACTTTGAGACCTCCGCCCGGGGCTGGATGAAGATTACCCTGCGGAACACCAGGACAGGCGAGGAACTCCATTCAGACGAGCTATTCGGCAACCGTATCAACCGGATTGTCGACTTCGACGGAGATGCAGAAATGTTCAGCGGCAGCCCGGTGGTTATGGAAATGGAGCTGTGCGACGCAGACATTTATGCATTTGAATTTGGAGATTCGTAGTGTGACTTGCCAACGGCAGGATTGCCATGTTTGATTGGAGATTCATAGTGCGGCTTACCAACGGCAAGATTGCCATGTTTGAATGGATCTGACACAGGCGTGTAGCCAGCCAGGAGTTCAATCCAGATGACGGGCGAGGCGAAACCAATGAATAAAAAAGGTCGATAAGAGCAATATAGATCTTATTCATCAGATTTTCCAGCTTTTATTCATCAGAATTTCCGGAATTTATGAGTAGTAAATCAGGTATTCATTCAGTTCACATGTACAGGTTGAAGATGGCCATTTATATTTAACATAACTTTCCCACAGGCTTTTCGGCGCTTTCTCCCGCTGCGCCTGAAAAGTCTACCCGCACAGCGGGGTGGAAAAGTGTTATGTTTAAGCAAATTGACGCTCACCGATTAAGTAATTTGAGGCATTTCATTTGATTTGCGTCATTCATGTCAGTATTTGCTCGATTGCTTCGATTTCGTCGCTGCCGAAGGGCGCCGCCTGGGCAATGGCTGCGTTGTCCAGAATTTGCTCCGGCCGGGAAGCCCCAATCAACACGCTGGTCACGTCGCCGTCGCGCAGGATCCAGGACAGTGCCATCTGGGCTAACGTCTGCCCGCGTGCCTGGGCCAGCTGGTTCAGAGCCCGAATCTGTGCCAGTTTGTCCGGCGTCAGGGCGCTTTCTTTGAGGAAACGACCATCTTTGCGGATCCGCGAGTCGTCGGGGATTCCCTCGAGGTAGCGGTCTGTCAACAGCCCCTGGGCCAGCGGACTGAAGGCGATCAGGCCGACGCCGTTGGCTGCTGCCCAGCCTTTCAGCCCATCGCGCTCGATGTGCCGGTCAAAGAGGGAATAACGGACCTGGTTGATTAAGAGCGACGTGCCCAGGTCCCCGAGCAGCTGGGCGGCCCTCCGGGTTTGCTCCTGATTGTAGTTGGAGACACCGACATAGAGCGCCTTACCGGAGCGCACAATCTGGTCCAGTGCGGTCATCGTCTCTTCCAGCGGTGTTTCCGGATCCGGCCGGTGGTGGTAGAAAAGATCGACATAATCCAGCCCCATCCGCTTCAGGCTCTGGTCGAGGCTGGAGATCAGGTATTTGCGCGAGCCCCAGTCACCGTACGGGCCCGGCCACATGCCGTAGCCGGCCTTGGTCGAGATCACCAGTTCGTCGCGGTAGTGTCCCAGGCCGTCGCGCAGGATGCGGCCGAAATTGCTTTCCGCGCTGCCGGGGATCGGTCCGTAATTGTTGGCAAGATCAAAGTGCGTGATGCCGGCGTCAAAAGCCGTGTAGCACAGCTGCTGCATCTGGTCGTAGCGATCGCAGCTGCCGAAATTGTGCCAAAGTCCGAGCGACACAACGGGCAGCTTGATACCGCTGCGGCCACAGCGGTTGTAAGTCATCTTCTCATAACGCGTGTCGGTTGCCTGGTACATCGGTCATCCCTCCCAGCCTGATGGCAGCAAAAAAGATACTGCTCTGCTTCTTATCCTACCGGTTTTGCAGTTCGGGTGCAACGCTGACCGATACGGATGGCAGCAAATATTCCTGGCTTGACAACCGCCGCGTTAACGTGAAAGAATCATAGACATCATAAGGTTCACAGGCAAGCGGAGATCGAGATGAACAGACTGCTAATTGTTGATGATCAAAGGGAAGTTCGTGATGAGATCGAGCGCATGCTGCTCGACATGAATCTTGGGTTTGACAAGATCCTCCATGCAGATTGCGCCCAGGAAGCGATCAGACAGATCGAGAAGCATGAACCGACGATCATCATGCTCGATATTGTTATGCCCGGTGATAATGGTTTTTTGGTGGCTGAGTACATTCATAATCGCCGGTTGCCGTGCGACGTCATGATTATGACCGCTTTTCCTCAATTTGATTTTGTACTGAAAGCTGTCGAGTGCCGTATCGCAGCCTTTTTGATCAAGCCGATTCAAAGGGAGAAATTGCAGCTGGAGATGCTCAATCTGCTTAAAGAGAATCAATATGAGCAGCAGAAGCAGCTGAGTTTGCGCCAACACAGCCATCTCTATTTCAAAATGCTCGATGCCTATCTGACATCTGAAACAAGCGACACAAGCTTTGATGTCATCAGCGCCAATACCGGTCTCGATGATCTGATAGCAGATTATATGACTGTATTGGTTACCCGGGTGCAACCGACAAGCCCGGTACATGAAAAGTTTGGCGCCTTGTCAAAGGCTCTGGCTGGGTTGTCTTTGCGTAATATCTACTATGTACAGGCCGATCACACCTGTGTGTTCATTATCGGCAGCGGATCAGCCATGAGTTTATCGGAGAGAAATGCTATTGCCGACCTTATAGCCGGGCAATTCGCCCCTTTTTTTGCCGGAATGTCGATTCAACCGCGAATCGTCAGTCTCAAGCGGATCTATCAGCAAGCGGTGTTTGCTCTTGAATACGCCAACAGCCTTCTTGTCGATAATTCAATTGTCCTTTACAAAGCTATTAATATGGCTCAGGCCCTGCTGCAGAAACATCGGGACAATATCTATGCCTCATTCATGCAAGGAAAAGCAACGGGTCTGGAAAACGCGCTTGGCGCACTTTTTATCGATCTTGACCGCAATCAGGTAAGCGCCCGATCCGTATACGATCAATGGCAGCAAACTTTTAAAGATACGCGACTGGCCCAGATGCAGATGCCTGCCACCGACATGAGCCTGAATCAGCTCCGCGCCCACCTGGTCAGCCAGATAAAATCTGTGATGGCCGCGGCCAGTGACGTGCCGCAACGGGTTGGCCAGATTGTTCAGTACGTCAGAGATCATTATGCCAGGCACCTTAATCTGACCTTTGTCGCGAACGAATTGAATATCAATTATTCGTATGCCAGTACGGTTTTCAAGAAATTCACGGGTTCATCGTTTACGGATTACCTGATGCGCTACCGGCTGGCCAAGGCTGCGGAGCTTCTGGAAAACACCAACTGCTATATCTACGAAGTCGCCGGCAAGGTTGGCTTTGCTGAAGACAACAAAAATTTCTATCGCCTGTTCAAGCAGACCTATGGACTGACCCCCAGCCAATACCGGGCGACCCGGTGCGAGGAAAATGACGCATGCGATTAATTCATGCCATCCGTTCGAGTTTGCTCAAAAAAACCATTCTGGTTATCATGGCTGTCGTATTGCTGCCACTGTCGATCTGGACTTTTCTCTATTTCGACGCGCTGTCCCGCAACCATTACAACAACAAAATCCGCAGCGTCCAAAACGCCATGTCGCAAACCATCATCAGTATGGATAATGTCATGGAACTCTGCGTCAAATTTGGCTGGGTACTGGCTGATGATTCGAAAATAAACGATCTGGTCAAGTATCAGCAGATCGATCAGACGATCATTACCCAGACCATGTACCACATCAAGCCGTTACTCAACATTATCATGTATCAGAATGACTATATCAAAAGCATACGGATCGTCCACAACAACCAGACCTTGTTCAACATATACGATCTCCTGTATCGCGAAGAAAAGCTCGCCGACAGGATCAGCAGAATCCACCAGCTGACTCCCGAAATGCGCTTCCCCAAGACGGCGATCGAATACTGCCAGGAAGGTCATCTCTATCCGTTTACTGATAATTTTCAGGCCGACCGCGACATCTGGTATATCTATACGATTATCGACACAACCAGCTTGAATCAATATGTCGGATTTATTGAGGTCGTCGTCGATCACCTGCGTTTCTGCCAGCCGATCGCCAATATGCCCAAGGAGCCGGGCGAAAGCGTCTTGTTGATCGATCGCGGCGGTACGGTCCTTTTTTCATCAGGCGCAGCGGCGGATCTGGGCCATGAAGCGCTTCAGCTCACCGGGGATGGCATTCATACACTAAGCCAGGACCATACCCGGATGACAGCGATCTCATATGAGTTGAAGAACATCGAAGCCAGTCTTGTTTACCTGATCCCTCAGGCCAATCTCAGTCTCGCTGAAGATCAGTGGGTCTTCATGTTTTTTGCCATCTTGATCATGATCTGCAGCCTGTTTGTCCTGTCAATTTTATTGTCCCGGCTTGTGCTGAAGAAACTGCTGGCATTTTCCAGCCATATCGAACAGATCAATCACACGCAGGCCGATCACATCTATCCAATCCGCTCTCATGATGAGCTTGGTATCCTGATCAATACGTTTAATCAGATGATCATGCGCCTGCACGCGGCTTTCGAACGGGAGCGCGAGTTGCTCTACGCTCAGCTGACGAACCAGTTAAAACCGCACTTTATTTGCAATGCCATGGACATGCTGCGCATCAAGGCGGAGAAGGCCGGGCAAAACCCGATCGCGACGGCAGCGATGCAAATCGGAAAATTCTTCCGCTATTCAATGGTTCCGGCCAAGATCACGGTTTCGCTGCGGGATGAGCTGAACGACACAATCAACTACATCCAGCTGGTCAACCAGTTGCGCGAATCGCCGATTGAACACTCTTTGTCCATGGATGCATGGATCGAGCAGCACCTGGCTGACGTGCAAGTGCCCAAGCTGATTCTGCAGCCGATCGTAGAAAACGCTGTCCGGCACGGACTGGTCAAACGGGCTATCGGCTACATCTCCATAGACTTGAAACGATCAGAGGACATTCTGGTCATTCAAGTCGAGGATAACGGCATCGGCATGAATGAGGAACAGCTTGCGGCAGTCCGGCAGAATTTGCAGACAGACAATAACGATGAGAATAGCAGCGTCCACGGCCTGGGATTGGCAAATGTAATAAAAAGGCTGGATTTCCAGTTCCCGGGTCGGTCAACCTTTGACATTCAAAGTCAGCCTTCAGTTGGCACCAGGGTCATCATTCGTATCCAAATTAGCTGATCGATGAACCGTTTATCTGCATAATGCTGGGTATTGTGCACGAAATCCATAATTTCAACACCTCAGCATAATTTCAACACTTATGAATCGTGATCAACGGCTATAGAATGAACGTATGAATCATGATCATGATCTGCGCAACAGGCCTGTTGATTATCCAATCATGCCATAGCATGAAACCGAATGCCACATTGTCGCCCATATGTTAGATTGGAGGTTCACGATGAAGACACGTTTTTTCACCAGCCTGGTCTGCCTGCTGGTCCTTCTGCTTGCTCTGTCTGGCTGCACACCGGGTGTAACGACACAGCAACCGACCACAACCGGTACAACATCCGGTACAACCACGCAAGGGACGACCGCAGCGCCGACAACAACCGAAACGAAACCCGTCGAACCCGTTGTTCTGGAACTGTTTTATGACTCGCCCGAGCTGTATAACGGCTGGAAATGGGGCGAAGATCCCGTCACCCAGCACATCACTGCCGTGAGCGGTGTCTCTCTGAATATCCGGTATGCCGCATCGAGAAACCACGAGGAACTTTATACGATGCTTGCCTCCGGATCCGACTTTCCGGATCTGCTTTATACATCATCTTTTGTACCGGCGCTCTATGAGGAGCAATATGCCATGTCGCTGAATAAACTGGCAGATGAGTACAATCCGGCGTTCTACGATGTATTGCCTTACCAGTACCAGGAGATACACGCCCTCGAAGATGGTGACATCTATTACCTCAACAACGACTACAGCGACACGAAGAAGATGGCTGATATACCTGGCGGCAGCAGGATCGTCGGTGTGTTCGTCAAGAACAACATCAAATGGGAAGCGATGGGCAAACCGCCGCTGGATACCCTCGAACAAGTCAGGGAGGTCGCCCTGCAAGCCAAAAATGATGGTGCGAAGTACCCGGTCTTCCTCACCAGTTATGCCTTTAGCCCAATCCATGATCTCAATTCCCTGCAGATCGCCAAATCCAGTTTTGCCGGGCCTCAGTTCGTCTACATGCAGGATAACGGTGTTGTCACCTTCAATATCAAGTCTGATGCGTACAAAAAAGGCGCCGCTTATGTCAACAGCCTGTATCAGGATGGTCTCATCCAGGCGGACAACTTCACTTTTACCAGCGGAAATGATGATTCGGTCCGGCAGATCGCCCAGGCCGGCGATCCGATGATCGTCATCGGCCATGAGTGGCAGCTCCGCATGTACCGCCAGGGCATGGAGCGCGAGGGCGCCTTCATGCCGTTTGAACCGCCGCTGGGCGAAGGAATCAAGCGCAGCGACATCGTCATCAATGACTTCAACATGTCCAACATCGGCACCACCGGCGGCATGTTTGTCATGAGCTCGACAGAGAATCCCAAGGCGTGCATCGATTTCCTGACGACTTTACTCCAGGACGACATCCAGATCATGAAAGCCCACGGTCGGGAGGACGTTGATTTCATCGTCGACTACACGCATGACAAGGAGCATGGCCGACGGGTCGTTACTGACGCTTTAAAAGCTGACCTGACCAACATGCAGAACCCGGAGTTCATGCGCAAATGGGGTTACTACAACGGCATTTTACGCTCAATGATCATGCTCCGTTGGACAATCTCGTATTACAACCGGCCGTATCACGAAGCCTATCCCGAAATTTCCGATGATATCCTGACAACCTTCGGTTCAATCTACGGCAAACCGTTCAAAACCTTGAACCTGACGGTGAAGTTCACCGATTCAGAGGAACAGCTCTTGTATAACAATGTCACCAAGGAGTGGAAGGTCGGCGAGGCGGAAATGATCCTGGCACCGAACGACGGCGCCTTCGAGGACGCTTATACCCGCACGATCGCCAATATGACGAAAGTCGGCTTAACCGATCTGGAAAAACTGCTGACGGAACGTTACCTCTACTGGTCTGCCATTATTGACGAATAACGAGGCAAGCAGAATTGCGGTCTGCAGGCTGTTCGGCTTACCCCAAAGCAGCCTGCAGATCCCCGCGACCAATGACTTGCCTGATGTTAGGAGTGATCCCTATTTCACAGCAATTTGCCTTGTGGAGAAGAGCTGCCTGGAGGCAGCGGTATCTGCTGATCCTGGCGCTGCCGGCGGTTGTCTGGCTGCTGGTCTTCCATTACGTGCCGATCCTGGGTTTGCAGATTGCCTTCAAGGATTTCCGTTTTCGCACCGGTATCTGGGGCAGCCAGTGGAGCGGCCTGAAGCACTTTCTGCAGTTGTTTCGGGATATAACCATTGTCAATGCCGTCAGAAACACCTTCGCGATCAGCCTGATGAAGCTGGTGTTGCTCTTCCCGATCCCGATCGCCTTCGCCCTGCTGATCAATGAAATCCGCTTTCATCGTTTCAAGCGCGTCATCCAGACGGTCAGCTATTTCCCTCATTTCATCGCTTACTCCGTGGTCGCGCTGATGATCAGCATCCTCCTGGCCAAGAACGGCATCGTCAATGACCTGCTGCTGCGGCTTGGCCTGATCCGTGAGCCGTATCTCTTTCTCGGCGAGAAAAACGCTTTCTGGTGGATCATGGTGGTCACCGATGGCTGGAAGAGCACAGGATGGAACTCGATCATCTATATCGCCGCTTTGACGGCTGTACCGCTGGAGCTGTATGAAGCGGCAACGATCGATGGCGCCAACCGTTACCAGAAAATCTTGCGGATCACGCTGCCCTATATCAAGCCGACCGTTGTCATGCTCTTAATCATCAATATGGGCAATATTGTCCGCGGCGCCAGCTTTGATATGAGTTATCTGCTGGGCAATCCGCTCAACATGTCCCATTCGGAAATCCTGCCGACATATGTCATGCGGACGGGTATCGGTCTGGGACGCTTCTCATACGCGACGGCGGTTGGCATCGTCCAGTCGATCGTCTCGATGATCCTGGTCGTGTCGGCCAACGCCCTGTCGCGTTACTTCTCTGATGAGGGCTTATTCTGATGAATCATGTAAAACGACTCACAACCGGCCGGCTCAAGCCGTTTGATATCATCAGCGGCGCCATGCTGCTGCTCTTTGCCGGCTTCGTCGTCTACCCCTTCTACCAGTGCTTGATCATCTCGTTGAGCAATGGTGTCGATATCGAGCTGAACGGGGTTGTCTATCTCTGGCCGCGGGTTTTTTCCCTGGAGAGTTATGGGCTGGTGCTGAAAAACCCGGCCTTTCTGATCGGCACACGCAACACGGTGCTGCGCACTCTGCTCGGCGCCCCTTTGAGCGTCATGATCACTGCCATGTACGCATATGCGATTTCGCACCGGGAACTGGTCCTGCGCAAGGCAATCTCGACCCTGGGCCTGGTCAGCATGTATTTTGGCGGCGGGTTGATCCCGACCTTCCTCCTGATCCGCGATCTCGGCCTGTATGACCGGTTTGAAGTGTATCTGCTGATATACACCTTCAGCATGTTTTACGCGCTTGTTTTACTGGCGTATTTCAAGGGATTGCCGCGCAGCCTCGAGGAATGTGCCATGATTGACGGCGCCAATGAGATCGTTGTTTTCTTCAGGATCATCCTGCCGATTGCCAAACCGGCTTTCGCCGCCGTCCTGCTGTTTGCCGCCGTGCAGCAGTGGAACTCCTGGTTTGACTGCATGATCTATACCGAAAACCCCCAGCTGGAGGTCCTTTCTTACATTTTTGCCAAATTACTGCTGACGCAAAATTATCTCAAGCAAGCCATCTCCGCCGAAGGCATGTCCGCTGAGGAACTGATGGCGCTGCGCGGCCCGATCACATCATTGACGATCCAGATGGCAACGATGATCATTGCCACGGCGCCGATCATCTGCATCTACCCGTTCCTGCAAAAGTATTTCGTGAAAGGCATTATGATCGGCTCGCTCAAGGGCTGATTGGGTACATCCATGAATGATGGTGATGATATGCATTATGGTGATGAACTGACGATTATCAAGAGCCTGACCGGCCAGGATGTCATGTGTGTGGCAACCGACGGCAAATGGCTGTATTATGGCAGCCTGAACTGCCTGTCCATCGCCGACCTGTCAGATCCGTGCAATCCGGAGAAGATTGCCGACTTCTTTATCCGCGGCGAATGCCGTCAGCTGGCCGTCAAAAATGGCGTCGCTTTTATCACCGCCCGAGAGCAGGCGCTGTACATCATTGATGTCCACGATCCATACCATCCCGCCTTGATCTGCCATTACGACACCATCGAACTGGCCACCGGCATCTGCGTTACGGACAACCTGCTGCTGGTCGCCCAGCGCCAATATGGTGTTGAGATCATCGACATCAACCAGGTCGATCAGCCCAGGCATCTGTGCCGGGTCAAGACAAGCGAAGCACAATCGGTCACGGCCGCCAACGGCTACATGTATGTCGGCGACTGGGGCGTGCGCGAACTGACCTCCATCGATATCCATGATCCGGCCCGGCCGTTCATTGTCCACAAGAACAAGCTGGGCGGTTTCGGTGACGGTGTGCACATCAGCGGCCGGTATCTGTATGCTTCCACCGGTCACCATGCAAAGACCCTGTCTTATCCGGCACGCGAAACCGATGAGGGGTACGGAATGGGACATGGCATGGAAATCTACGATCTGCTTGATCCAGCCGCGCCCGCTTTTGTTGCGCGGGTCCAATTCCCCAAGCTGTACAAGTGGGTTAAGTATGACATGTGGAACGTGTCTGTCTCCGGCAATCTTGCCTTTTGCGCCGATACCCATAACGGCGTATTTGTCGTCGACGTTGCGGACAAGACACAACCTGTCGTGCTTGGCCATTACCAGACACTGACCGGCGGTACAGCCATCGGCGAACGCTGCCTCTATGCCGCCTGCATCGACCGGGGCCTGCTGGTCTTTGCCTGGGACAGTGCCAGGTTTGCCGGACAGAACGATGATGCACCTTTGCAGGCGCCTGTTACGCACCAGGCGCCCGCAGGCAACAACAACTGGCGCACCTTCAAGCCGGGCGGCCAGGTCTGGGCAGTCAGCATGATCGGTGAGTATGCCCTGATCGCTGCAGGGTCAGCCGGCCTGATCGTTGCCCGGCTCTGGCCTGAAGTACAGGTGGTCGACACGATCCGGACCAATGATTTTGCCTTGTTTGTCGACACCTGCGGCGACCTGGCGATCCTCAGCGAAGGCAATGGCGGCGCGACCCTCTGGCGGCACCAGGGCGGCGGGCAGCTGGTGCAGATCGGCAAGATCAATGCAGAGAATTTGCAGACCATTCGCCAGGCGAAATTCTACGCGAAAGGCAGCAAAGCCATCCTGCAGAGCCGGAACACCTATGTTCTGTTTGACCTGTCGGATCCGTCCAGGCCGCGGCAAATCGCCCAGGATCCCATGCTGATCATCTACTGGGATCAGATGTGCACAGGCGACATCAAGGACCGCTACACATGTGTTTTTGATCATCCCCACGGCATCCGCTGGATTGACTTTTCCAAGTCAGGATCAGACGTGGTAACAGGCGTGCACCTCAGTCACCGTTTCTTTCTGCCCTCGGGCCTGACTGCCGCCGGCGGGCTGATTCTGGCTGTCCATCCAGGCGGTTATCGCCTGGCCGAACCAATGTGCACAGATCTGGACAGCCAACCCCTGATCAAACACGGCGGATCGATTGTCGGCAAACCTCGGGTTTCAGGATCCTGGTTGTGTGTCAGCAACCGGATCACGGCCGAAGTCGAAATCATCGATATATCCGACATCCATCATCCCCGCCTGATCGATGCGTTCTCAACCCCGGGCACACCGGCAGAGGTGTTCATCCATAACCAGTCCCTGCTGATCCCGGACGGTTATCAGGGCTTGCATATTGTCGACGGCTATACACAAAAACATGCTGCTGATTGCGCTGCAAACGATAAAGGAGAATGATACGAACCGGCATGCGATCTGCTGACTGCGCATGATCGACACCATCTGCACCTCATTGATGACTTTGTGATGCCTGTGCTATACTGAGCCTTGCCACCAGGACATTTGATGCGGTCAGCCGAATGGTCGATTATTTGGCTGGCTACTGGCGACAGGTGTGACAGTGATGAAATCAAACTGGTTACAGAAAATTACCTTCAAGATAAATCGAAGTCTGATCCGGAAACTGGTCGTTATTTTGCTGTGCGGAACGATCATTCCCACTGTTTTGATCGCCGGCATTTCGTATCTGATCATCCAGAAGATCATTCAGGACAACGCCTCACACAGCATCAGAACCAGCCAGGGGGCTATGGCCAATTCCATTGAGATGATGTACGCGAAGCTGTCAACGGCTGCTGACTACATGGTTTTTGATGATACCTTAGCCAGGCTCCTGATGGATGAATACGGCTCTGGCGGCTTGTTTGACAAGTATACGGACATTCGCTATCTGAGCATGACGTTGTTCCCGACGCAGGCTGTGACCTTACGCCACGACAGCATCTTTCTTGTGTTCGACAATCAATGGAATTACTACTCGAATTACTCATCAGAAAATCAAGTTCTGACAGTCAAACAGCTGGCCGACACGATCAGAGCCAAATACCTGGATCAGGATGTTCGCATGGTTCAGCGCCTGATGTGGATCGGAACCGAAGCCAATCTATTTCCGACACGCAAACTGATATTTATCCGCCCGCTGATAGCGGCCAGTGGCTATAAATACGGGTGGCTTGTATTCCTGGTTGACGATACCATGCTCAAGAGCATCATCAGCAGTACAGCCGATGCCGCTGTCTATACCAATTACATCACCAACATTCAGGGGAAAATCGTCTATGCCGATCTGGACGAGTACATGAACCGTGATTTGTCAAGCATCTTCGAAAAATATGAGCAGAACAACCAGGAATATGCGTATGCCGAGTTGGATGGCAACCGTCTCATGGTTTCGCGTAATGCCGGCCCTGACGATACAATTATCGTCAGTACTGTCAACACGCAATATTTGCTGAGGGATCTGCGTGGCTACACCCTGCTTGTCGCTTTGCTTGTAACACTTTTGCTGGCACTGGCGCTGATGATTGAACTGCGCATCTTGTTACGCATGACTCGGACGCTTCGGCTGGTCAGTGAAAAGGCCGGCATTATCAGCCAGGGTGATTTCAACCAGCGCATTGACGTGACAGGGGATGATGAAATTGCCGCTCTGGCCCATTGCATGAACGATATGACCGTTCAAATCCAGTCGCTGTTTCAGGATGCCATCCAACAGGAGCAAGAGGCTGTCAAACTTGAAATCAATGTCTACCAAACCCGTCTTAATCCGCATTTTCTGCTCAACACCCTGAATGCCTTGAAGTGGATGGCTGTAGCGCAGAAAATGGAGCCGATGGTCGATGCCATGTCGTGGTTGGGCAGCATTCTTGAAAGTGCGATTCGCAATAATACCGGGTTCGTCAGGGTCCGAGAGGAAATTGAACTGCTGCAATGCTACATCAACATCAACAAGCTCCGGTACAAGGATCATTTTGAAGTTCATTTTTCACTTTCTGAAGATGTTCTTGAACTGTATACGCTGAATCTGATTCTGCAGCCGATTGTTGAGAATGCTGTTTTCCATGGTCTTGGCCGGAAACCAAGAATCGATATTTTCATCGATGTCCGCACGAATGAAGAGCATCTCATTTTTACAATTACCGACACGGGCGTAGGGATGGATGAAGAGACATTAGCCTCCGTTTTTGATGAAAAGCCGGGCGGAAGAGTGGGTATTCTGGCCTGTAAGAAACGGATTGAGCTGCGTTTTCAGCCTCCCTGCGGCTTAACAATCACCAGCCAGCTGAAAAAAGGAACCACCGTGCAGGTCACTTTGCCTGTTCTTCGCGAAGATCCGGGAACAGCTGCAGCGCTAAGGGGTATGTGATGCTGAAACTCATGATTGCCGATGATGAATATTTTGTCCGATACGGTATCATGACCAGCATCGACTGGCAGGCCCACGATTGCCGCTTCATTCACGAGGCATCAAACGGAGAAGAAGCCCTGGAGATGATCCGTGCGGAAAAGCCGGATATCCTCCTGACTGACATCCGCATGCCGGTCATGGATGGCCTGGCGCTGTTGCGGCAACTGAAAAAGGAAAACATCGAACTGCCTGTCATCATCCTGACTTCATACGCTGAATTCGAATATGCACAGCAGGCAATCCATCTCGGTGTTGAGGAATATATCCTCAAACTGTCATCGAGGCCGGATGATATCTTGAGTGCGGTACATCGCGTGCGTGACCGCCTGCTGGACCGCCGGCAGGAGACCAGTCGTCAGGACATCCATTATTTTCAGAAACGCGAACTGGCTGAGATTATGTGTGGTCAGAGCTTTCGCATCCTGATGCTGAACATTTATGGCATCGATAAACTGAAAAACTATGATGCCGCAGCGACGATTAACAAGATGTTTGCCGACCGCCGTCAGGAGATTTTCGGACAGGAACCCCATTTTATCGCCCATGCTGAATTGGGCAAATATTTGTTGGCTGTCCCGGACCATGGTCTTAATGTGATCAGAATATGCAAACTGATGGACAGGATTTTACGCGATGATTATCTGATTGACTGCGGATTTGGCATCAGCCGGATCTGTACAGACTGCAATGACGTGCATACATATATCGAGCAGGCGGCACATGCTTTGTGTCAGCACTTTTTTAGCGACAGAGAGCCGTACCAGTATGAAGAAAATCTGCCTCCCCAACCGGCGCCTTTTCAACTGGATGAACGGCGGATTACGCAGGCGATAGAGCAGGAGGATAAGGATGGCTTGCTGGCATACGCCACAGAGATGCTTGCGCAAAGTAAAAATCTGCCGCTTGCTGTGTTCTATGACACGGTTGCCAATTTCATTTATGCGATAACACGCGATCTCAGGCGGCTTGGCAAAGACCTGCCGGCAAACCTTGAGACGATCGACAGCATTTATCGATATCTGCAAGGGTTTTACTCTTATGGAAAATTTTGTCCGGCGATCATGAAGACGATCGACATGATGTTCGGTCTTTCTTTGGGGAATTACCTTGAATATCGTAGCGTTATTTACAAGATCAAGCAGGCGGTCGACAAGAATTCTGAGATGAACCTCAGTCTTGAGTTTTTCTCCAAATCCATGAACATGAGTTATAGTTATCTCAGCACGTTATTCAAAAATGAAATAGGTTTTACGTTCAGGGAATATCTGAACATGGTTCGTGTTGACAAAGCCAAGACGCTGTTGAAAGACATCGCCCTGTCGGTAGGCGAAGTAGCCGACCAGATCGGTTATTCGAATCAGTATTATTTCAGCAAGGTTTTCAAGAAATATACCGGACTTGCGCCTGTTGATTACAAGAACAAGTTTGGCCACTGATCTTGCGTTCGAAAAAGTTTTCGACAAATGTTATTATTTCTGTTCTTCTTGAACACCCTGTTCGCTTTGTTCAGGAAGAAACAAAAATTAATGTATCTAAAAAAACTTGCGGACATTTTGGTTTTCGCTGAGCCTGCTTAGAATAGTGTCAAGATTGTTGCGCATTACATGATGACGATGCGATGAGGCAGGTTCACAATATGATGTTCAAGCGAGCGAAACAAAACAGGCGATTAGGCGCCAAATCTATTCTTTCCTGTCCGGAACTGCTCCTGATGGTTCTGCCCGGCTTGATCTTTTTGCTGCTTTTCCGGTATGTTCCGTTCTATAACATTACCATCGCATTTCGCAAGTACAACATTTTCGCAGGGATCTCCGGCAGTCCCTGGGTTGGGCTGCAACACTTTCAGAATCTGTTTCGCTCCAGTGATTTTTCACGGGTGCTGGGCAATACAATCATCATCAGCCTGATGAAAATTGCCGTCGGTTTTCCCATACCGATCCTCCTGGCTTTGTTGCTCCACGAAATCCACAGCATCTGGTTTAAACGATTTGCCCAGAATCTGTTTTATCTGCCGCATTTTCTCTCCTGGGTTGTCATTTCAGGTCTTTTATTTGATGTGCTGAACCTGTCCGGCATCATAAACAGTACAATCCGTTCACTGGGTGGTCAACCCATATCATTCCTGATGAGTCCGTCTGCATTCCGCTGGGTTCTGGTCATCTCGGACATCTGGAAAGGTGCCGGTTGGGGTTCGATTATCTATCTGGCTGCACTGACCTCCATCGATGCAGAGCTCTATGATGCAGCAAAAATTGACGGTGCCGGTCGCCTGCAGCAAACACGCCACATCACATTGCCCGGTATCGTGCCTATTGTAGTCGTCATGTTCATTCTCCGCATGTCGGCAGTCCTGGACGTCGGCTTTGACCAGATCCTGATGCTCTATAACGCTCAGGTCATGGCCGTCGCCGATATCATTGATACCTATGTTTATCGGATGGGCATCAATGGCGCCAAATACGACTTCTCTACTGCTGTCGGCCTTTTTAAATCTCTGGTTGCCATGATTTTTGTGCTGAGCTGTAATGCTCTGGTCAAGTGGAGAAGGGGGGAGGGCATCTGGTGAAAAAAGACATCCTGTCTCCCGGTGAGCGAATCGCCCGCGTTATGATATATGGCATCCTGATCGTGGCCTGTTTTATCTGTATTTTCCCTTTTATGAATGTCTTTGCCAAATCGATCAGTGATGAAGCCAGCGTTCTGGCAGGTGAAATAAAGCTGTTGCCTCAGAACATCCATTGGAATGCATACCGGTATGTCCTCAATCAACGCAGGTTTTTCCAGTCCCTGGGCAATACGGTTTTTGTTGTCTGCGTTGGAACCGTGATTTCACTGGCGGTCAACAGCCTGACTGCCTATGCGATCGGCAAGAAGCGTTTTCGCGAGCAGAACCTGATCATTTTCCTCTATGTATTTACAATGATTTTTGGCGCAGGACTGATTCCTGGTTATCTGCTTGTTCGCAATCTCGGTTTGTATGACTCCTTCTGGGCACTGATTCTGCCGGTCGTTGTCAATCCATTTTATCTGATTATTCTTAAAAGCTTCATGGCCGGCATACCGGACAGTCTGGAAGAGGCAGCCCGGATTGACGGAGCCGGTCACTTTAAAACATATTTGACCATCGTATTGCCGATTTCAAAACCCGCCCTGGCTTCACTGTGCCTGTTCTTTGCTGTCGATCTCTGGAACGATTTCTTTCGCCCTCTGATATACCTGGTTACGCCTGATAAATATACATTGCAGCTCTATCTGCGTAACATGCTGATCAATGTCAGTGATATGCTGTATCAGAATGCGATCGATCCGCTGATCTATGGCAACATCGCGCCGCAGTCGATCCAGAATGCGACGATTTTTGTGTCGATCGTGCCGATCCTTGCCCTGTACCCGTTCCTGCAGCGTTATTTCGTGACTGGCATCACATTAGGCGCCATCAAGGGATAACGCAATAATATCCAAACGCATTCAGGGGTTTTGCCCTGGAAATAAAAAGATAGGTGGGAGAAAAATGAGAAAAAGAATGATTCTGATTCTGGCCCTGTCCCTGGCGCTTGCCATCGGTCTGGCTGCATGCACACCTGCTGCCAGCAGCACGACCCAACAAGGCGTCACGACAACCGGAACAACTGGAAAAACAACCGCACCAACCACAACGGCAAAGCAGCTTGAGCTGTCGTATCCGGCATTGAATATCATCACAGTTCCGGCCGGAGCCGCTTTCCCGGATGGCGTATCCATCATGAAAAGCGAGTTTTTCGATCTGGTGCAAGAGAAAAGCGGCTATACATTGAACTGGCAGCTGTTCAAGACCGGTGAAAGCATCGATTCACAGATCACATTGCTCATGGCCTCGGGCAGCCCGCCTGATCTGATCCAGGGCGCCGGTAAATCTATTATTGCCAGTTATGGCAGGGATGGCGGCCTGAGTGCGCTTGACGATGCCCTTGATCAATACGGCGCGTTCCTGAAATCTTTCTACCCGGATGAAGTGCTGGACTACTGCCGGGTTGACGGTCACCTT
Source organism: Bacillota bacterium (assembly GCA_033549405.1). Lineage (GTDB taxonomy): Bacteria > Bacillota > Clostridia > Saccharofermentanales > UBA5734 > JAAYBY01. The sequence continues at coordinate 17,424 of JAWSUP010000014.1, forward strand.
TACACGCTGCCGCGCTATTTGTCGAACAACGGCTTTGCTGTCGGAACGCTGGCCGTTCGCAAGGACTGGCTGACTGAGCTTGACCTGCCTGTGCCGACGACAACCGATGAATTGTACGACGTGCTGGTTCAGGTGAAAGCGGCCAAGCCTGGTGTCATACCGCTGATCGTCGACGGCGGACTGGGCCGGATGTACAATCTGCTCGGCGCTTTCGGCATTCCCTGCGACCGGTCAGCCGGCTATGTCATCGAAAATGGCAAGGCTTCCTTCCCGTATCTGGATGATCGCATTGTCCAATTTATCCAGTACATGAACAAGCTGTACACAGAAAACCTGATTGATCCGGAATTTCTGATCGACAAAGAAGCCATCCAGAAAATGCTCTCCGGCAACGGATTCATCATGGATATCAACTATGTCGAAATCGTCCGCCAGATGAATGCTTTTATCACAAAAAATCCAACCGGCATCCTGGAACACATTGCGCCGCCCAAAGGGCCGGATGGAGCGAGCGGACACATGGGCCAGGGGTTCATCAACCCGATGTGGATCGTTCCGAAAGCCAGTGAAAGCAAGGTTGCTGACTGCATCAACTTCATAAACATTTGCAATGCTGACAAGGAATTGCTTGATACCTTTGCCTTTGGCATAGACGGAAGGGACAGTGTCAAGAATCCGGACGGTACGGTAACCAAACTGGATAATTTCGCCAATGTTGCGGCAACAAAGGGTTACTACAGCCGCCTGGATGTGACTGACAATTTTGACAAAGGTAACAACGTTCTTGAAGGTTTCAATGTTCCGCTTGATTTTCTGGAATCATTCAAGTCGGTCAACGAAATTCGTTACGCACCGCTGGAGGTTCCGGCGAGTGCCGGACTGCTCGCAGAGATCCAGCAAGTGGTTGTTGACGGGATCCTCAACATGATCATCAACGGCTACACCGATAAAGACTTTGCTGACATGCAGCAGGCTTTTAAAGATAAGGGCGGCGAAACGCTGCTCAATGAATACCAGGCATGGTACGACGCGCGCTAAGGCATGCCGGTCATTCTTTGGCCAGATTTGTCCTGACGGGGGAGGTCATGATCGGATCGATCATGGCCTTCCCGTAATCCCAAAAGCAGAGCTGATCGCTGCATCCCAAGGCAGCATTTTGTTAGATGAAAGGAACACATATGAGACAAGACTTGACGCAGCAAACAGTCCTGATTACCGGCGGATCGGAAGGCTATGGCAAAGCGATGGCCCAGACATTTTCGCAAGCTGGAGCGCGTGTCATCATCGCTTCGCGCAGTCTGGAAAAACTGCAGGCAGCTCAAGCCGATATTGGTGAAGACGTGCTCATTTTCCCGATGGATGTCACCAATCCACTGGATTGGGAGCGTGTGAAAGCCTTTATTCTTGAGCAGACCGGACGGCTTGATATCCTGATCAATAATGCCGGCGGCGGTATCCGGATCGTTCCGACCGTCGACCAGTCATTGCCGGATATTGATGCGGCAATCCAGTTGAATTTAGCCAGCGTCATTTATGGCTGCCGTTCGCTGGCCCCTTTGATGCAGACGCAAAAAAGCGGTACAATCATCAATGTGGCATCCGTCTGTGCCCGCGAATGCTGGCCCGCCTGGTCTGTCTATGCTTCGGCTAAGGCTGGTGTGCTGAACTTCTCCAAAGGGCTCTATCTTGAGGTTTGTAAAGACAATGTGCGCGTAACATGCCTGATCCCTGCCGCTGCCAATACCAGCTTCGGCCGGAATGCCGGCATCGAACCAGGTGCAAAGCCATGTCTTTTGCAAGCTGAAGACATCGCTGAGACGGCGTTATTTATCGCTTCGCTGCCGCCGCATGTGGTGGTCGAGGACATGACTGTCTGGGGCATAGATCAGGTCGTTATTCCATTATAGGTACCAGTCTGTACAAAGGAGTGATTATCTTGAATAAAGTCAAACTCGGCCACACGGATCTTCTCGTCAGCGAGTTATGCCTTGGTTGCATGTATTTCGGCTGGCGCGAGGAACGCGGCCAGTCGTGGGAGCGATTGGACCAATATATGGCAGCAGGCGGCAATTTCCTTGATACGGCCAACATATATTCCGGCCATTTCCTGAAAGACAAAGATTACTTCGGCAAAAATATCGACACGTATGTTGACGGAGCCAGCGAGCGGCTTCTGGGTGAATGGATGAAGCAGCGGCAGAATCGTCATGAACTGATCCTGGCAAGCAAAGTCGGGTTCCCGTATCCCCGCGTTCCCTACGGCACAAGTGCGAGCCGGATCAAATGCGAATGTGACAAAAGCCTGCGCCGATTGGGGACAGACTACCTTGATCTGTATTACCTGCACACCGATGACAGCGACACACCGATGGAAGAGTCATTATGTGCCCTCGATGAGCTGGTCAAAGAGGGCAAAGTCCGCCAGATCGGCGCCAGCAACTTCTCCGCCTGGCGCCTGGAGCGCGCGCTTCAGATCAGCCGGCATAACGGCTGGGCAGAATACTGCTGCATCCAGCAGCGCTATACATATCTTCGCCCTAAATCCGGCTGGGATTTTGGCGGTCAGAAATCAGTCAACGAAGATTTGCTGGATTTTGTCAAAGACAGCGGACTCACTTTGCTGGCATATTCACCGTTGCTGCGCGGCGCTTACGTCAATCCAGCCAAACCGCTCATGGAGCAATATGTTGGACCAGACTCTGATCGAAGGCTGCAGGTTCTTGCTGAGATCGCCCAGGAGGTTGGTGCGACAAAAAATCAGCTGGTTTACTATTATCTGCTTCACACCACACCCCCGGCGATCCCACTGGTTGCCAGCAGTACTGCCGGGCAGTTCGATGAAGCGCTTGGGACACTGACCTTGACATTAACGGCCGAGCAGATGACACGGCTGGAAAAGGCCCGATTCTAGTCAATACTGCAGGCACACAGTTGGCGCATGCGGTATGAGCGCATCATGGCGAGCGCCTGCCGTATTTTCAGGCTATCCGGCGGCTTCACAGACAGATCGGGCTGTCTGTTCATCGGTGACCAGCGTATGAATGACACCGGTGCGCAACGCGCCGCAGATCGCCTGTGCTTTTTCAATACCGCTGGCCATGGCGATGACACGGCCGGTTTTGCGCAATTCTGCAACCGGGATGCTGATGCTGCGATCGAGAATGTCTGCATTCAGAAACTGCCCGTTCACATCAAAATAGCGCATGCAGATATCGCCAACAGCTTCTTCCCCGAGTTCATGATAGATTCCCGACTCGCCGGTGTACTGCTCGCGCCTGTTCTGGTCGATCTTGGGCGAAGATCCGATGCCCGTCAAGACCAGATCAAGCTTGGCCCAGAAGTCGAGAATTGGCTTCATCGCAGACGACTGCATATAGAATATCTTTTCATCTGCCGTGGCACAGCTGGCCGGCGCATGGATAAAGAAAGCCTGTCCGCTTAACTGACCGGCTAACCGGCGGACCATCTCATTGATCTGGAAATAAGGCGCATTCTGATTGCTTCCGCCAACAAGGGGCGCCACCTGGATGTTGCTGAGCGGCTGCCTGGCTTCGTATACGTCAACAAAGTCACTGCAGGTTCGTCCCCAGGCCAGGCCGATTGTCATGCCGGGACTGATGATGTCGTTGAGATAATGCATGGCACGCTGCACAACCATCTTGCGCTGGTTGTCCGGGTTTTGCTGAGCGGTCGGAACAACCAGGCATACCGGGAGCGAGAAACGGTCGCAGATCCTCAGGGACAATGAATCCTGGTTTGTCTGCGGATCATGTATTTTGATTTCCACGATCCCGCACTCACGGGCAGCATTCAGGATAACCGATATCGTCGACCGGGCGATGTTCAGTTCCCGGGCGATTTCTTCCTGTTTCAACCCGCGCAGGTAATACCGTTCCGCGACTTTGACCATCAAGGGGATCTCAAATTTATGATCCATATGCATCCATCCATCACGTTCGCTTCGTTCATCATATCACAGGTGAACGGGTCAGCGCATGAGCATGCCGCCTGAAACATCGATCGTCGCGCCCGTGATGTAATCGGATTTATCAGAGGCAAGAAAAGCGACTGTATAGGCGATCTCCACTGGTTCGGCGATTCTGCCGAGCGGTATGCGTTTGATATAGTCTGCCTCTCGATCGGACAGCTCCCGCGTGTTCATGGGGGTGCGCATCATGCCCGGGGCAACAGCCGTTACATTGATTCCGTATCGCGCAGCTTCTCGGGCAAGCGATACCGTGAAGCTGACCAGGCCGCCTTTCGCTGCTGCGTAATGGGCGTGTCCGCTGGTTGAACCCTGGAATGCTGCCTGCGACACGATGTTGATGATTTTGCCCCGCTTTTCCCGGGTGATCAGATGTTGCAGCACGCGTTTGCTGAACATGAATGGCCCGGTCAGGTTGATCCTGATCGTTTTTTCCCACTCTGCATCGCTCATCTGCTCCACATAGGCGGTAGGCCAGATCCCAGCGTTGTTGACTAATATGTCGATACCGCCATATTCGGCCGTTCCCTCGCAGATAATCCGCTCAATGTCGGCTGAGCAGGTGATGTCGCCATAATGTGCCGAACAGGCAACGTTGTATTTAACCGCTAACTGCCGGGCAAAGGCGAGCGCTCCAGGCTCATCGACAATATAGTTGACCATGACCGTGGCGCCTTCAGCCGCCAGCACTTCGCTGATTGCCGCGCCCAGGCCGCTGCTGCCGCCAGTCACAACAATGACTTTCCCTTTGAGATTAAATTCCATAATACACCATCCTATCTGTCAAACGGTTGATCCAGCAACCGCATGTATTGCAGAAACAGTCTGTATTGCCGTTCACTTTCTGCTGAAACTTCCGGATCCGGTTGAAACACCGCCAGCCGCCGAACCATCTGGGCGTCGGCTGTCGGCAGGTCCTCCCACTGACCGATCGCAACGGCAGCGCACATGGCCGCTCCCAAAGCCCCGGTCTGGCTAGCCTCAGCGGTTATGACCGACAGGCCAAGCGTATCGGCAAAGATCTGTCTCCAGATGTCGCTTTTTGCGGCGCCGCCGGTTAATACGGCTGATGATCGGACAATGCCTGATGCACGCAAACGATCAAGATGCAGCCGATGGGCATAGGTGACACCCCTGTATATGGCTGCGAGCACATCGCCGCGCGTATGCTCCGGCCGGAGATTGATCAGGCTGGCTCCTTGCTGGTGCCTCAGCATTCCGGCCGGATATAGAAATGGCAGGTACATCAGATCATTTGGGACTGCATAGGCCGTGGCAACCAAATCGTTTATGCGCTGATAAGCCAGTTGATCGGTGTCGCCGTTGCCTTGCAGGATCTGACGGACAAACCAGTCCAGATTTACGGCTGATGTTGAGCTGGACTCGACATAGAAATAGTGAACGCCGTCCGGAAACAGGGTGCACTTGGTTGATTCAGATGGCCCAAGCAGCCGGGTATCGATTCCTGCGTTGATATTCCAGGTTCCGGCTATCAGGCTGTAGCTGTTGCCGGACAAAAGACCGCAGCCCAGTGCACAGGCCGCGCAGTCAAACAATCCACCGGCAACTGGTGTGCCAGGCAGCAGGCCCGTTTGCGCCGCGCTGGCTGGCTGGACAGTTCCGGCCAGTGCGGTGCTCTGCCGCAGTGGCGGAAGTTTACTGACACAATCAGCAAGCCCCAATTCATCCATCAGATCGACCGCAACCAGTTTGTCGGCAGAACGGATCAGCCCGTTGTTGCTGCCATCTGTCATGTCCATGCCGGCCCGGCCAGTCAGCCTGGCGATGATCCAGTCCTTGGCCGACAAGATCCAGGCCGCTTTGCGGATCGCTTCCGGCTCATGTATTTGCAGCCAGGCTAACAGCGGCAATGCCTGTCCGGCCCAAAGCTGCTGAAACAGGCAGGTCCGGTCGCCTGACCCCTGCGTACGACACTGCTCAAGCAGAGTCTCAGCCCTGTTGTCCATCGATGTGATGGCACGCCTGACCGGCTGTAATTGCTGGTCAGCCAGATACAGACCGGCGCCATGGCCACAGCAGCCAACCGCCGCTATGTCTGCCGGATTGGTACCGGACTGGGTCAATGTCAGGCGAATGAGACTGGCTGTTTTTGCCCAGAGCTCGTCCATATCGATCTCTGAACGACCTTTATCGACAAGAACGAGCGTGTGCGCTGTGGCAATATGGATTTCGCGGCCGGTCAAACTGAACAGCACGCACTTGAGCTGGGTTAATCCAATATCGATGCTGAGCAGGCAGTCCATCCGATCCTCACTCACCCGTCTGAATCAGGATGCCTTTGCTCGTGCCCAGACGCGTGGCTCCGGCACGAATCATGTCGCTGGCAATAGCCCTGTTGTTGATTCCGGTTGAAGCCTTGACCCCCATCGCAGGACCGACCGTCTTGCGCATGAGCCTGATGTCTTCGACGGTGGCGCCGCCATGACTCATACCCGTTGATGTTTTCACAAAGTCTGCTCCGGCCTTCTGGGCGAGCTGACAGGCAAGGACCTTTTCATCGTCTGTCAACAGGCAGGTTTCAATGATCACTTTTACACTGGCCTGGCAGGCTGCGGCCTGGACCACCCCGCGGATGTCGTCGAAAACCTTGTCAGTCTTTCCATCTTTCAAGGCGCCGATATTGATCACCATATCCACTTCCTGCGCCCCGTTGGCGATTGCATCCCGCGTTTCGGCCATCTTGACAAACGTGGTCGCTGCGCCCAGCGGGAAACCGATGACGGTACAGACCTTGACCGGGCTGCCCTGCAGCATGCCGGCCACCAATGGAACATGCGTCGGATTGACACAGACTGACGCAAATCCCCATTCGATCGCCTCGCGGCAAAAACGGCGAACCGTGTCTTCAGTTGTATCCGGTTTTAAAACCGTATGGTCACAATAAGCAGCATAGTTCAGTTGATCAGACATCGTCAAGATCCTCCCTTTGTTGAATTGGCAAGCCAGGCCCAGGAAGACGGCGCCAGGGCGGCATTGACCCGCCCGCCAGCCATCCCGCCCTGGCGCAGCTTGATCAGCTCCGCTGCCAGCCTGCCGGGTGAGTTTAAGAATGCATCGGTCGATCCGCCGGCCATATGCGGCGTGAGGGTGACATTATCAAGGACAACCAGCGGATGGGTTATGCCAGGCGGTTCAACATTAAAGACATCCAGACCGGCTCCGGCAATCCGACGCTCCCGCAATGCATCGGCCAGGGCTTCTTCGTCGATCAGGGCGGAACGAGCCGTATTGATCAGATAGGCGGTTGGCTTCATGCTGTCGATCAGTTCACGGCTGATCATTTTTTCCGTATCAGGCGTCAGTCTGGCATGGAGCGAGATAAAGTCCGCATCTGCCATTAAAGTCTCCAGTGAAACGAGCGCGACACCTTCCGGAGGTGTGCGCACATAAGGATCAAAGGCGATCAGGCGGACATCAAACCCGGACAGCCGCCGGGCCACTTTTCGGCCTATCGCGCCGAGGCCAACCAAACCAACCACCTTTCCAGGCAACTCCGGGATGTAGCTGGCGTTTGGGTATTCGCGGATCCACTCGCCCTGTTTCAGCCCGGCATGTCCACGCGCGATGTTGCGCGCTTCACTGAGCATGAGTCCGACAGTGAAATCAGCCACCGAATCAGCGTTTCTTCCCTGTGTGTTAAAGACAGCGATGCCTTTTTGTGTCGCATAATCGAGATTGATGTTCTCGCACCCGGAGCGCAGGACACCGATCAGCTTCAGTTGAGGGCAACTGTCGATCAGGCTGCGTGTGATCGGGCAAAACTGCGTGATGATGATATCGGCATCTTTACAGGCATCACGTATCTCCTGGGGCGGTTCATAGACATCGCTGCCGCCGCGCTCGATCTGATGGTTGATTGCCTGCAGATCGTCAAATCCGTCGAGTTGCCAATCAACTGTGCAGAGGTCTGCTCCTGCTGCCGTCCATGCGGCAAAACCGCGCCGGATGCAGTCCGAGGGTATAAAGAGATCTCCGATCCCAACGATTTTCACGTCATGCGCCTCCTTTGATCTGTCCTGACGTTGGCATCAACACGATTTTAACGGCCCTTCCGGCAGCAGTCTCCTCCATTGCCT
>JAWSUP010000015.1:0-25074 GCA_033549405.1 Bacillota bacterium
ACCTGCGTGTTGTCTGGGACGCAGTTAACAGCTGGCAAGGTGGTTTTGCTGATATCACAGCAGATTATGCAGCCGTAAAAGATATACTTGGCATCGTTCATCTGCGCGGCGCGATCGCCAGACCTAACGACCCGCTTGTTTTTGGCAGCAGCGAAGTGCTGGGTGATGATATGTTTCCCAATCGCACAATTGTTGACTGGCTGGTCCGGGATCGCTTTTGCGGCCAGATCACACTGGATTTATCACTGGGGCAAATTGAACGTTACCAGAATAAAACGCTGTCTGGTGCCGAAATATCACGCATCAGTCTGGAAAGAATGACGACAATGGTCCGCGAGGCCATCAATAACAATCAGAAGAGGTGAATGACATGACATTATCCGTTTCATTGATCGGAGCCGGCGCTATCGCCCAAGACCATCTCGATTCCCTGATGCAGGATGGACGAGCTAAGGTAACCTGGGTCTGCGATCCCGATCTGGCAAAAGCCAACAAGCTGGCAGATGCGTACAACATCCCCCATGTTTGCGCCGATTACAGGCAATCGCTGGAAGATAAGACGGTTGATTTCGTCGATATCATCGCACCGAATTTTCTACATAAGCCAATGGCAATTGATGCCATGCATGCCGGCAAGGCGGTGCTATGTGAGAAACCGATGGCTCTGAACGCGCAAGAAGCCCGCGATATGGCGGAAGAAGCGGCGAAAACGGGCATGCGCCTTTTTGTCAAATACCACCAGCGATTTGATCCTGTACACATCCGGGCTCGCGACATGCTGCAAAGCGGCGAATTTCCCAAGCCAGTCATGGCGCTGGCCACGTTGTTCGGCAATCACCTGCCTTCCATGACAAATAAGGATCATTGGCGAGGTATTCCATCACTGACAGGCGGTGGCTGCCTCTTCTCTTCCGGTTCTCATATCATCGATCTGCTGCGTTTTTTCTTTGGTGATGTCGCAGCGATTACCGCTGTCAACAGGCAACTGGTAGCCAACAACCCAGAGAAAGGAGACGACAACGCCAGCGTCATCATCGAATTCAAGTCAGGCATCATCGCAACGTTTGTCGGCTGCTGGACAACCAATACCTGGTCCAGGAACTACCAGTGGTGGAATGCAGACAAAACCATGTATATCTATCAGAACAAGGCAAAAGCAAATTGTTTAGATGTGGAAACAGGTAATAAGCGGGAAACGCTGCTTGTAACTCCGGATTGGGCGCCAGCCTCACATGCTCTGGCCATCAGTCATTTCCTTGACCAGATGCTACTCGATGTCGAGCCGGTCTACTCTCTTGAGGAAAACATCAAATCGATGAAGACACTGGAGATGGCCTACAAAGCTTCAGACAGCGGTTGCCGCATACTGTTCGACTGATCGGGTTATACCTGTCTTGCAGTGCAGATCATAACCTCAAAAAGACCGGACCCTTGTGGATCCGGTCTTCTTTTGCGATTATTCCTGGTTGATGTTGCCAGATGATCAGCGATTGATTTGATTCAGATCATCGAGAACTTTTTGCATATTGGCCATATTGTTCATCAAAGCCTTGTACAGACCCTCAGCTGTTTCCAAAGATGTGCGGTTTGATGTGGTGTACTCATTGACCTTCATTGCTTCATCGACCAACTTCACCCATTCGGCAGGAATAGCGTCTATTCCCTTAAGGGCGCCTGCCAGGGATCCTGCCGTATGCGCACGGCAGTCTGTGTCACGACCAGAGTTGACTGCGTAGACGATCGCTTTGCGTGGATCTGCATCAGCCATGCGCAGCAAGGCATAAGCTGCGCTGATGATCTCCACGGCGTTTGATACCTGACGATTGTCATATTTATCCTGCAATTTCTTTCCGAAAAGCTCATGATCTCCATTACAGGTCAAGGCGAGCTCTTGAACATCCGTGAACTCTTTGCGCGGTGTCGGTCCCAATTGCCTGGCAGCAGCTTCCACAACCATATCGATGGTCGCGTTGGGCATCAGCGCTGTGGCGACTCCAGCACAATGAGCGCCGGCGACTTCAACGGCGTAATTACCAGGCACACCGCGCACATCCTTGATTCTGGCCAGTTCTCGACCATCTTGAGCTGCCAGTTCTGGATAACCGGCATTAACGACACCGATGGCGCCCATCATTTTTGTTGTACCGATCAAACCAGGCCATGAGGCATAACGGCCAACTTCCCATGGTGGGACACCGGCTTTTAGTGAGTAATAGATGACCTGATCCTGCGATCCAACCTGCCAGCCAAACATTTCCGGCTTAACATCGCGTACCCAGACGGCTGCGAGATCGTTGATATCAATGCGTCCGCGCTTTTCAATGATAGCTGTTGACAACAGACGAAAACGTTCTTCGCCATCTTCGGTTGTACCTGGAGCACGGGTGTAGGTATGTTTGATGGGCGGGTGGCCAAATCCGACATCAAATGGATTAGCCGCTTTGCGGTTGATGCCTGGAAATTCACGCCCTGGTTTTTTTACTTCCGGCAGATAATCAACATAGCCATAAAATTTCTGTCTTTCCTCAACGGTATAGCCCTCCATGAGTTCGCCCATGGAGTTGCCAATTGATCCTGCTGCGATATAGCCGTAGATCCTCTTGAATAATTCAGTTTCGTAGATGCTGCTCATGATTTTTGTTCCTTCCCTTCGTTGTGACTTTTAATCCATTCATAGACTGCATTATAATTGACATCGCTGCTCAGTCGGCTGATGGTCCCTTCGTATGCCTGTAAAGCTTGACTGGCCAGTGGCAAATCAAGTTGATTGACATCAGCTTCAGCCAGCGAAAGGCGTAAATCCTTTGTCATGAGACCAAGTTTAAATCCTTTGTCATATTGACCGGTCAGCATGAATTTGGGGACATTGTTTTGCATTACCCAGGAACCGCCAGAGCTGTTATTGACAATATTGATCAGAATGTCCGTGTCAATCCCCAGTTTACGGGCCAGGTAGATCGCCTCAGCGGCTGCTGCCGTATTCAGGGCATTGAGCATCTGGTTGATCATTTTTACCGATTTTCCATCACCCAGTTTGCCAGAATAAAGCAATTTACCACCCAGCACATTAAGGTAGGGAGTTGCCTGATCAATGGCTTCTTTTTCACCGCCGATCATGATCGTCAATGTCCCGGCAGTTGCCCCGTCAACACCGCCACTGACTGGAGCATCGACAAAAAGCAAATCTGCCTGCTGTTCTTGGGCGTACTGCGCAACTTTCTTCACGGTTCTGCCCATGGCAGATGTCATTTCGATGCAGAGCGTGCCTTTACCAGCATTTTTGACGATGCCGTCTTCACCGGTATAGATGCTGAGAATCTGCTCGTCAGCCGGGACGATTGTTATGATGACACCACATGCCATGGCCAACTCTTTAATGCTGTTTGCTGTCTCGACCCCCTGGTCAGCAAATGGCTGCATGGCGTCTTGAAAAACATCGTAGACACAAAGTGTATAACCTGCTTTAACAAGATTCATTGCCATTGGGCCACCCATGCGGCCAAGTCCGATAAAACCTATTTTTTTGTCCATTTCAACCTCTCTGTACAGTAATACTGCTCAAGTGATTCGCTTTCGTACCTACCCCTTGACTGCGCCAATCATGACCCCTTTCACGAAATATTTCTGCAGGAATGGATAGACCGATAGAATCGGCAGAGTAGAGACGACGATTGCTGCATATTTGATGGATTCTGCCATGATCTCCGTATCGGATTGAGTATTATCGTTAAAAATCAGAATTTCACGCAGAATAAGCTGGAGCGGGAACAGCGCCCGGGTGCGCAGATAGATTGACGCCTGAAACCAGGAGTTCCAGTACTGTACGCCGTAATAAAGTGTCATGACAGCCATGGTAGCCTTTACCAGCGGAAGTATGATGCGCAGATAGATGACGATGTCGTTGGCGCCATCTATCTTGGCCGATTCTTCCAGGCTGATCGGGGTTTGCGCAAAGGCGGTTCGAATGATGATCAGATTGGTTGTATTGATCAGCACGGGGAGAATCAAAGACCAGATTGAATCATACAGTCCGATCGTCCGGACCGTCAGAAAAAGAGGAATCAGGCCGCCGGAGAACATCATGGTGAATGTTATCATCAGCATGAAAAAGCCGCGTGCTTTGAATCCTTGACGTGACAGCGGATAAGCGGCCATTGATGATACAAACAGACTGAGGAAAGTGCCGATGATAACAATGAAAATTGTATTGAAATACCCGCTCCAGATATTTCTGTTATTCAAGATGATATTGTACGCGTCAAAAGAGATGCCTCCAGCCGGTGTCAACAATAGTCCGCTATGTGCCAAGAGGCCGCCTGAGGTGCTGAAAGAAGCGATAAGCACATGATAGATTGGATAGAGGGTCACGATGCTCAGCATTAAAAGCGCTACTAAGTTGATCGCATCAAATATGTGTTCACCTTTTAGTTTGATTTTCATCTGCGGACACCTCAAAACAAGCTTTCTTCGCTGTACTTTTTGCTGAGATAATTCACTACCAGCAGCAAAGTCAGATTGATAGCGGAATTAAACAGACCGACAGCTGCACTGAAACTATATTCAGCGTTTTGAATGCCGCGACGGAAAACATAAGTTGAAATAATATCGGCTGTCTCGTATGTGCTTTCATTGTATAACAACAGGACCTTTTCATAGCCAATACTCATAATGCGGCCGACACGCAGAATCAATAGGACAACGATGGTTGATAGAATTCCGGGTATGGTGATATGGTACATTTCCTGCCAGCGATTTGTTCCATCAATTTTGGCCGCTTCATACAAGTCTTGCGGAATGGATGCTATGGCAGACAAATAGATGATTGAACCCCAACCAATGTGCTGCCAGACGTCCGACAGAATATACACCGGCCTGAACCAGCGCGGATTCTGCATGAATGGAATACGATTCATGCCAGCAGATTCAAGTAAATCATTGATCAGGCCGCTGCTGCGGGTAAAATCCAATACGATACCCGCGATGACAACAAGAGAAATAAAATGCGGAAGATAGGTAATCGTCTGAACTGTCCGCTTGAATTTATTTATACGGACTTCATTAAGGAGCAGAGCCAGTATGATCGGAGCAGGAAATCCAAACAAGATGTTCAAACCGCTCAGCACAAATGTATTCCGGATGAGCCGTTCGAAATAAAACGAATTAAAGAAAGATACAAAGTGCTTCATTCCGACCCAATCGCTAGCCAAAATGCCTTTGGTCACGAAGTAATCGCGAAAGGCGATCTGAGCGCCATACATGGGCCAGTAATGAAAAATAATGTAGTAAAGCAGCGCTGGCAAAAGCAGCAAATAATTATAACGGTTGGCGATAAATTCTTTGCTGATGCGTTTACCGAGACTAACGCGCGGCATATTGCTGACCGATTGAAGCTTTTTCATCTTAATCCTCAACTGTTTGAAACATAACCAACTGGCTGATTGCCACATGCCGCTGCACGAATTGCGCAGCGGCATGTGGCTTCGCGCTTATAGTCGTTAATGGTCAGGGGTGTCAGTTAATGTTTGAAATATAACGGTCGTATGCGTCCTGCATGATGGCGATCGCATCTTTCAAACCCATTTTATCCAGGTTGGCTTTAAATGCGTCCATCTCACTCAGTGGCCTTGTTCCCATAATGAAGGCATGGAGACCTTCTTTATAATAGGTGCCGATATCCGTCATCAGTCGGTTCAGTTCAGTGAAATCTTCCTGCGAGTACAGGAGGTTATTAGGCATCTTACGTTCTGTAGATGAAACACTGACAGTCGGATAAACCATTCTCTGCTGTTCAGTTGCCATTACGGCAGACCAGTAATATTGGTCATTAAGCATACGTGGGCCCATGCCACCGATTGCGTACTTTGCGATCGCATTAACCAGGGACAGACCGTCGGGATTTTTTGTGATCAGTTCTGTATAATGCGGGACGCCCTTGTCATCATATTCAAAGGTTGTGCCTTCGATACCGAAGCTGGCCATGATGGCGCCTTCTTTGCTGTACATATAATCATTCCACTTGATCGCAGCTTCAACATTTTCACAATTAGCTGAAATTGCTGTACCACCGCGGTCAAAAATATCTTGTGAGTAGACATCGTATGATTTGCCATCTTTTGTTGTGGCGTAAGCGACTGGCTCAAGACTAAAATTCGCGTTCTTGGAGAAGTCATACGAACCCATCAGTGTACCGATTCCGCCATTCATTTTGCCGTAGAACATACCGCCCTGGTCAGACAGTACTTTTTCACGCCAGCCGGTTGCATCTGTGCTGACATATTCTGGATCGAGCAACCCTTCTGCATACCACTTGTTCATGGTCGTAACATAGTCGACAAAATCAGCTGCATCTGTCGCGAAAACAACCTTGCCATCAAGAACCGTGGTCGCGTTCCATTTAAAGAAGGTTGCATTGAAGCCCCAGAGTGAGCTCAGGCGGGGAACGCCGAGTTCTTCATTCGTATTATGGACGAACGGTAACTCATCATTCTTGCCGTTTTTGTTGGGATCCTGTGTTTTGAAGGCTTTCAAAACAGTATACCAATCTTCAACGGAATCTGGCTTTTCCAAGCCAAGTTCATCAAGCCAGTCTTTACGGACGATAAATGATTCAAAATAGCGTGTGATCTCATCCAGGCGGGCGCTCGGATATAGGCCGATGTTACCTTCATAGGAAAGCACCTGGGCGTAGAACTCGGGGTATTCCGTAAAAGCCTGGTTCAGGTAGTAGCCATGCTCATCAATGGCTTCATTGAGCCGCATGATGATACCATTTTCGATCAGGGTGTCGATACTGTCAGATGCGCTCATGATACCGGCAATCATGTCCGTTACATCGCCCGATGCGATCATGACATTCAGCGCTTCTGCTGTCGTCGTTGCGCTGGAAGGATGGTACCATTCTATGTTAATACCGCTGATCTCCTCGTAATGTTGCATGGTCAGGTTCTCTTCAAGTGAGGTCAGCGACATGGCTGCTTTGCCGTCAAGTGAAACAAACAAGCTTAATGTTATGGGTTCGTCAACAAATGGCAAATCATACGGAGCCGGACCCGTTTGAGTTGGCGCGGTTGTTGTTGTGCTCCCGGTTGTTGTCCCACCTGTTGTGGCACCAGTTGTGGTTGTGCCGGCTGTCGTACAACCCGATACCAGCAATGCCAGTATGACGAGAACACTGGCCAGCACTCTGACTTTTGAGCTCTTCATTCTTTTCATTCCTCCTCAGTACATAAATCTGATTTTTAACCAACATATTCTAACAGCTGTTATGCAAATATCATACTCATAATCAAAATGATCCGAAAAGGGTTGATTTTTAATATTAGTATCATTTTTTCATGTTGTTATTATGCATAAAAAATATACTTCATTTAGCTTTCGGTTTATGCTTTAGAATTATTGCCATCAGTCTGAAACAGCAAATAATGTGCAGAACGCCTGCAATAGCGTGTTTTTTCAAATTTCTTTGTCAAAAATCACAACAGGCACGCCTCTATCATCTTTTCAGATATGCTATCATCTTTTACGAAATGATATGAACACGATAGACTATTGACTAAACTGAAATTGGACATTAATTGTTGCAGTTGTAATGATAACCGTTTGGTTTATAATCGGTATTACAGAACTGCGCAGATTGAATGTGCGTACATGTTGATCGAGATAAATAACATGTACTTCCATGTTGACATGTCACTTTTTAAGGAGCCTGGATGTTAACGAGTAACAAAAAACGGAAAATGCGCAAGCGATCTGCCTATGTGCTGATGCTCATTTATTTTTGCGTCTTCACATTGGTCATCGCTTTTGGTTTCAGCTTTTTTATGTATGGAAGCAAAGTGTTGCACAACAACATCCAGCAAAGCAATCAAATCATCGCCCAACAATATGCAGAAAACGTTGATGCACAGATGCAGCGGCTTTCCCTTATGTCGTATGAACTGCGCAATGATATAAATATCTGGACTATCGCCCATACGGAAATCATGAACAACACCGCCTTGATGAGTGCATATAAGCATCATGAGAACAGTGCCAATCTCTTGTATAAGTATGAGCTGATCTCTGATTACATAATTTATTTTCATAAATCAGAGTTTATCCTGACATCTACCGGGGGTTACGATGCCAGGTGGTATTATAACCAACTCGTCAAAAACAAAGATGCGACCTACGAGGAATGGCAAAGCTTCCTGCTGGGCCACGACCTGAAGATGCACTACTATTATACCAACAGCAACAATATCATACCCAACAACGCTGCCAGCCCATATCTGTTAAGCGTCCGTTCACTGGGTTTTCGGCAAACTGAAGCAGTGATTGTGGTTGCTGTTCCCACCAGCAGACTGGCGCAAGCCTGCTTCATACCGAATGTCAAAACAGAAGGTATTGTCAGTCTCTTTATAGGCGGCACTTCAGTCGTTTCGACAACAACAGACAGTGTCATCCAGATCAATCCTGCCACCGACGCGTTTTATACTGATAACATGGATATGCAGTACTCCACAGCGGCGGTCAACAGCATAGAAGATGGCCGGATTGTTTATGTGTTGCCCTACAATTCATTGATCGATCGGGTCTGGCGATCGTATGAACTGATCAGGCTTGTCCTGATGATCCTGTTGATCATCGGGGTGCTGATCACTTTTGTTTTTGCTTACATTGTCGCCAAACCAATCGACCGCATTTATCTGTTGCTCATGAATTTGCGCAAACAAGGGAACGGTCAGTTTGAAGCTGAGAATATCACTTCTCTTGAAAAAACATTCAATCAAATGATGCAGAAACAGCAAGAGACGGAATACGCGTTATATAAAGCCACTTATTCAGCAGGACAGAGCTTTCTGTATAACCTGTTTAATGATGCTATCGAACTGGATGAGGTGCACTTGGCTAAACTGGCAGAACATGGCTACCATTTGCCGTATGATCATGTCATCGTCCTGTTGTGTTATATCAGAAAGGCGGCAACAGATATTCAGCAGATTTTTCAACAGTTAGTTGATTATTTGCTGCCAGAAGCGGAAAGTGCATCCAAAAAATATATAATCGAAATAGATGAGCGTACCTGTGCCATGATCATCAATACTAACCTGCTGATCACAAACAAGGACAAGCAAACCGTTATCAGGGAATTCGACAAGTACTTGCTCAATCTTGATAATGATACTATTCACATCGCGATTGGCAGCCAGAAGCCTGTCCGGTCGCTCAGCCAATCTTTTCAAACAGCAAAAGCAGCACTGGAATATCGCTTCCTCTACCCTGATGTGCATGTCTTCACGCAGAATATCGTGGTCAACAGCAGCGATACATATTACTATCCAGCAGAAATTGAACATAAGATCGCCAACAGTGTCATGAAACATGATAGTGAGGTGCTGGAAAAACTGATCGATGACCTTTTCCGGGTCAATTTCACAGAAAAGCAGCTAGATGTGCAAACAGCATACCTGTTCTTATACGCCTTGATTAACACAGTCTACAGGCTGGGCAGCAAACGATGGGAAAAAGAATCAGACAGCCCTCTTGCCGATCCCCTGAAATTGATCAATTCTTTTAGAGATGTCAATGATTCCAGAGACCACATCGTCTATATGTATAACCTGTTGATTAATACCACGATCTCCAGTGTAAACAGCAAAGACAAGATGACTGAGTGGCGAACCAATAAGATCATCAATTATATTCATGAGCACTACCTCGATTTCAATTTGTCTCTGACGCAGGTAGCCGATCACTTTCAAGTGACACCGCAATACCTCAGTTCGATTTTCAAGTCCAGTCTCGATGAAAACTTCAGCACCTATGTGCAAAAACTGCGGCTGGAAAAAGCGAAAGAACTGATGGATAAATCGCAATTGACACTCAACATGATCGCCGAACAATCAGGATTCAGCAATTATCTGAGTTTGTCCAGAGCCTTTCAAAAGTATATGGGCATATCGCCCGGTGCTTACAGACAAATCCAGCATATCGAATAAATCACATAACTTTACCAGGAGGATAGACCATGATCAGAACAAATCCACTCAGGAAAGGGTTAAAGGAAGGCGCAAGCTTTGTGGGCACCTTCGTAAAAATGACAGATGCCAGTTCCGTAGAAATAATTGCCATGAGCGGGTTCGATTTTCTTATAATTGATTGCGAGCACACGCACTTCAGCAAAGAAACGGTGGAGTCCCTGCTGCGCGCAGCAGATATTTACGGGATCGTGCCGATTGTCAGAGTTCGTGAAAATGATCGTGCACAAATCCTGCATGCGCTTGATTCTGGCGCTTTGGGCATCATGGTGCCTGAAACAAGCAGCCGGGTGGCTGTCGAGCAGGTGATTGACAGCACGTATTATGCGCCGCTTGGCAATCGCGGATTTACGGCTTCAAACCGGGCAGCCGGCTACGGCTTCGCTGATGCCGCAGCTTATGTTGATATGGCCAATGAGAACATCATGACGATCGTTTATGCTGAAACGGCCAGCGCATTGGACAATCTCGATGAAATGCTAGCAGTGCCTGGAATCGATGTCATGTGGATCGGCCCCATGGATCTCTCCCAGGCACTCGGTGTCACTGGCCAACCCAAGCATCCTAAGGTGCTTGCTGCTGTTGACCAGATCATCCAAGCGAGTCGTAATGCTGGCATTGCAGTTGGCACGATCGCCGCAGATGCCCAAGAGGCGCAACAGCTGTTGGCCAAAGGCGTCCAGTTTATTGGCCTAAGCAGCGATCAGGCTATGATCAAGTACTCGGCCAAACATTTCATGAAAGCCCTAAAAACAGATATTTGAATCTGCACAGTATGAATGATGATCAGTGAAAGGGGCCTATGGACCATGAAGATAAAATTGATGCTAGCAGCCATTATCTGCCTGACGATGCTGATCACGGGGTGCCAGAACACACCCACAACCACGGTAACGCAGGAAAGCACCCGTGACGATTTTCCTGCAGCGACGTTGACATTTTATTTCCCAAATCTGACAGGCGGCGAAAAGCCCGACACCCGGCTTGTCTTGTCCGAACTGGAAAGCATGGCAGCCGACAGGTTGAATATCCAGCTTGATTTCAAGTGGCTCCCGCCCAATATCTATGCACAGACGATCCAGGCCAGGCTGTCTTCCGGTGAAGAACTGGACGCCTTCTTCTGCGGCCTGCCGGGACAAGGGCTTTTGGATTTCACCGTTTTGGCGCGAGACGGCCTGCTGGCCGATCTGTCTGATGCGCTCCCCGCGTATGCGCCTGGTCTTGTTGCGCAATATGATCAAAACGACTTGAATTGCGCATTGGTTGATGACAGGCTCTTTGCCATTCCATCGCTCTTCCCGATGGCCGACAACATCTATGCGATCGTCCGGCAGGATTTTATGGACAGCTATGGTATTCCGGCAATTAAAACATTTGCCGATTATGAGCAGTACCTGGCCATGATCAAAGAAAATGAACCGGATGCCATTCCCGGCAGAATCGCCGACAGCTCCGTCGCACTGTTTGCCAGGGCTTCAGGCTACGCCATTTTTGACAAAGATCACTTCCTTGTCTATGGCTGGGACGACGGGACGATGCAAATCATCCCCTGGGAACAGACCACTGAATTCAGGGTTGTCGTCGATTATCTGACTGACTTGGCGCGAAATGGTTATCTTGAATTGGCCGCGAAGGGCGCCGGTGATATCTGGAATGCCGGCGACATGATCATCAATGGCCAGATCAGTTCTTTTCTATTTGCAGGTGAATACCGGATCGGCGAAACCATCAGCCTCGTCGAGTACACGCTTAACAATTTCTTCACCAGCAACAACATACCGGCAGAGATCGCCGCCTATCGGTTGTATCCAGATCTTGCAGCTCAAAGGCTGAACCCGGTGGGGAACGGCCTTACGACAGGTTCGCTTGCCCTGTCCGCAAAAAGCGAAAACATAGAGCGCACCCTAATGTTCCTTGACTGGCTACAGAGCAGCCAGGAATACTATGATCTTTTCATGTATGGCATCGAAGGGAAACACTATCAATTGAGCGGAGATCAGCTTGTTTTTCCTGAAGGCATCACAATCGACCGGAATGACTGGCTGGGCTGGGATGGACGGCAGGCGTTCAAGAACCTGGCCTATGAAAGGTTCGTCGCTGGTGTGCCGGAGGAAGCCAGGGAGCTGTACGCGGAAAATATCCGCTACAACGCCGTGTTGGCGCCACATGAAGGCTTCTACGCCGATTACGCGCCGATTGCCGACCTGCTGAACCAGAGAAAACAGCTGATCCTTGCGCAAATAGAATTGCCATTGCTGACAGGCACCTTTGATCTAAACGATCTCGACACCCTGATCGAGCAGTTGAAAAAAGCAGGGACTGACGAAATCATCGCAAACATCCAGACACAGCTTGCCTCTTATCGCGCCCCTTAATGATGTGCCCGAGTTATTGACCTTATATAATTAGTTTTGCTTCGATATAACCACCCCGATCTTGCTCGTAAGTCTGGAATAACTTGCGCTTTTACGCTACCAAAATACAATAATTAATCATGTTTTGTCCCATTCTATCATAGGCTCCTTACCAAATCGCCAAACCACAGAATTCTCTCTGCATCGGATTTTTCGATCAGCAGATGCTCAATGTCTCGGCGTTTACGGGAAAGGTCGGTCGATCCAGCTTTCTTGATCAGTTCCGTGATCAGCTGTTCTTTGCTGCTGATGCCATTTTTTTGCTCGAGAAAACCATAATCCGGTTCAGTACGCTGCAAAAGGAACATAAGATCAAAAAAGTCCCTGCCCTTGCCACGATTTAAAACAGCCATCACTTTCATGGCACAAAGAATGGAAATAGGTGCGACCTTCAAAGGGAACAGAAAGCCGCAGCGGTTCAGAAATATGGTTTCAGATGGGTAGTCGACCCCCTGATCCTGCGTTTCCACCTTCAGAAGAAAGCGTTGCTCCCTGTATCCCGACAAATTTAGCGAATAGAGCAGCTCAGGGAAATAGATGCTGCGCCGGAAAGCTTTTAGTTTGTTGCTTTCCTTGCCCTTTGCTTCCACCTTATAGCCACATTTTTCCAGATACGTCAGCAGATTGTCTGTCAGATGCAGGAACCGGGTCTGATCCAAATTTTTGCAATCAAAATCCAGATCCTCGGAGAAGCGGTTGATCCCATGAACCAGCCGCAGGCAGGTGCCGCCGATGAAAGTCATTCCTGCTGCTTCCGGTTGACGGGATAGATACTCCAGAGTCTGGCATTGTATGTATTCCATCTGGATCATACGATCGAATGCTTTGTTTTGCGCGATCACTGGCGGATAAAATATTCTGATGCTGTCAATGGACTCCATCATAACAGACCATACGCCTCCCTGAGCAGATTGGCACGCTTCGATAATGCCGGAGAATGAATGCGTTCTTCATAATTCAGCATTTTTTCCTGATCAATCCCGCTTTCCATAAAATCATCATCCAGTCTGAGGTTCAGCATGTCCTCCGCTGTACTGTACTCGGGATACAGGTGCAGCAAATCGATGATGGCCTTCTCAGGCGTTGCCATTTGGATGACGAATGATGCCTGTCCATCTGTCCTTTTCAGCTCATATCCGAACATATAGTTTGCTGAGATATGGTGGTAGGTATACGATCCGAATGCGTTTTGAAAGGATGCCGTCTTTAACGTCGATACCGATGTGAACTGAACAACTTCCTCCGGTATAACGCCATGAAAATGCAAGGCCGTGTGGAGGCTGATATAGGACGGCCGGTAGATCTGATTGGCAAAATAAAGCGCGCTGTCCGGGATCTGCAGATACTCGGGGAAGGTATATAAATTCCGCTTCAAACGCAGGATATCACCTGAAGCAATCCAGCGTGCAAAATTGTCCCGGCAGAAATCCGGTTTCCACAACCGCACCTGTCCACCCGAAAAGCAGACCATCGGCAGGAACGTCTTCCTAAATTGCTGCAAACTAATTCGATTCGTTTCCATAACGCAGTAATTTTACCACATTTTGGAAATGAACACAAGCGGTTTAATAAAAGGTTGGGATTCTGGCGCAATCTATCGTCAGAAATACGCTGGAGCTGACCGCTGGACAGGATCATCAGATCCTGATCGATGCAGATTCTATTTTTTCAACGATTGAATGAGCAACATCATCGGACGGCGCATTTCATCTGACTCGCCTGGAAGATCCATCCTGTCTGCGCCTGGCATCGCTTCTTCAACAGTCTCCAAACGAAATCCGGCATGGACAAGCCCCATAAGAATCTGCGTCAAGGTGTGATGCTGCTTCATGACATCCATCCCAAGAAAACGCGTCATCCGCATTCCCGGATAGAAGTAGTCATCGATAGGCCAATACTGCGGTCTGCCATTTGCATCATATATCCAGTCCTGGTTCACACCCGCCGTGAAGACTGGATGTTCAATGTTGAGAAGAAAAACACCATCCGCTTTGAGTGTCCTGCATATTTTTCTGAAAACTGAGTCTATGTCTGCAATATAATGCAGCACTAAATTGGATATAACGCAGTCATATGATTCAGCAGGATAGTCATATGATTCCACACTGCAGACCTGATAGTTGATTTTAGGGTCGGCGTTCTTCTTTTTTGCTTCTTGTATCATTTTTTCGCTCATGTCGATGCCCAACACCTGCTTTGCACCACATTCTACGGCATATTTGCAGTGCCAACCATAGCCACAACCAAGATCAAGGACATTTTTACCGCTCAAATCGTGAAACATGGCCTTAAACTGATGCCATTCGCTCGCGCCGGACAAGCCTTGCTGACTTCGTGACATTTTAGCATATTGGTCAAAAAAATTTTTATCATCATAAACGCTGTTCATATGATCACCTCGATGTTTCTGATATTGATGCAGCTGTGTCGATACCGCTTTACGGTTGATTCCCTGCTATTTCGAATCCTCCAGACAGCCAATGAACCGTCTTAGTCTGACTATTGCAGCTTTTTAATATTTATTGTAACAGATTGCTGGGCAAACGCCTCATATTATTGGTTCCGGTTGAGTGGCTCACCGTTCAACGCTCTCTTGACAGGTCAAACCAAACTGGTACTGTAGGGAGGATACATAATAACGTGATGTTTTTGCCAATTTGCTTGCGTGCTTACAATCGCATCGAAAAACATTCATGAAAGTGAGGATCGTGCAGATGAGACCCGTTCAAGCGGCAGACAGCAGGTACCGTATCGAAACAATATCGGCAGACCAGTCACCGGTCCTGCTGATGTTGATCAGGGAACTGGCTGCTTTTGAAAACGAACTGGATTCAGTGACAACAACTGAAAGCGATATCAGGGCAGCGATTGAACTGGACCTGATCGAAGCTACTGTGGGCTATCTTGATGGTCAGCCAGCCGGCTTTGCTATCACGTATAGTACCTACTCTTCATTTTCCGGCCGGAAAGGTCGTTTTCTGGATGACCTTTATATCCGGCCGCCGTATCGAAAGCAAGGGCTTGGCCGGCTATTCATGGCTTATTTGACTCACCGGGCGGTCGCTGAAGGCTGTGCGCGTTTTGAATGGACCTGCCTGGACTGGAATGATCCGGCTCATGCTTTCTACCAGTCATTGGGCGCACATGCCCGGCGCGAAAAGGTTTTTTACCGGGCAGATGGCCCTCTGCTCGAGCATCTGGCCGCAGGATGGCAAGATAAATAGTCTGACAACAGCCGTTTGCACCACAAATGCGATGGGGCAGTGATCGGCAGATAGAAGTTTGATTGATCTGTGCTCTTCTGCTCTTGACATTTTTAGTGTAAGCAGTAAAAATTGAAGGTGTTTGATCTTGCCACTTCCGTATTTCGTGGAAATCGCAGCCAGGGCTATGATGAGGCAGGCCGCGTAAACGGTCTGCCTCACAGCCCCTGTATTCAGAAAAGGAAGGTCTTGAAGATGAAAAATCCTGTATCGAGTCAATTGTTGATCGGCTGGGCCTCACGAGACATCACACCCGATCGGCCTGTCAACGTAGTCGGGCAATTGCGCGCCCGGGTTTCCGGCGACATTGTCGATCCGCTGACCGTTACGGCCCTGGCCCTGGCCGATAGTAGCGGTTTTGAATCAGTGCTGCTGGTCTCTGCCGACATCGCTGTGATTGAAGCATCGGTTACTGAGGCGGTTCGTACGCAATTCCGGAAGCGGATCCCTGATTTCGACACCGACCGGCTGGTCATCAATGCCACACATACGCATAATGCTCCCGCGGAAGTTCCGCTGGTTCGTTATCCGCCCCAGCCGGACCCGGTCATGTCTGGCGAAGACTACACACAGTTGCTGGTCAATGCTTTATGTGATGCAGCTGAAGAAGCCTGGACTGTGCGTCGCCCTGGTGCGGTCAGTTGGGGCTATGGCCAAGCGGTTGTGGGGCGCAACCGGCGGATTTCCTACCTTGATGGCACATCAAAGATGTACGGCAACACCAACGATCCTGATTTTTCGCATATTGAGGGATATGAAGACCATGGTGTCGACTTGCTCTTTACCTATGATTCCGACCAGAAACTGACCGGCATGATCATCAATCTGGCCTGTCCCTCACAGGTCAGTGAAGCACTGGCCTATGTTTCCGCTGATTTCTGGCACGACGCGCGCAAAGCAATCCGCAAGCATCATGGAAACAGCTTGTTCATCCTGCCCCAATGCAGTGCTGCTGGCGACCAGTCGCCCCATCCACTGCTGAACAAACAGGCAGAAGCACGGATGCTGGTTCTCAAAGGACTCGCCAGAGAAGGTGAAGACACACGCCTGGCTGAGCGCGTGGAGATTGGCCGGCGGATCGCGGCAGCTGTCGATGATGTCCTGCCGGCAGCCAGCCGAGATATCCGAAAGGTTGTCCCTTTCAGGCATCACGTCGCGAAACTGGATCTGCCCCGCCGCATGATAACCGAGCAGGAACTTGCTAAGGCCGATGAGCTCGTGAAAACCCACCAGGCGAGACTTGCATCTGGAAACCAGGATCCGGCCAGTCCGGAGTATTCGAGCAGTTATGTGATGATCCGCCGGTTCCAGAATGTGATCAACCGTTACAATCAACAGCAATTGTCGGCTACCTTACCGGTTGAGGTCCACATCATCCGTCTGGGTGATATCGCCATCGCGACCAACCGCTTTGAATACTTCCTCGATTACGGCATCAGGATCAAAGCCAGAAGCCCAGCCATCCAGACCTTTGTGGTCCAGCTGGCTGGTGAAGGCTCGTATCTGCCGACAGAACGAGCCTTGCAGGGCAGAAGCTATGGCGCTACACCAGAAAACAGCTTTGTTACACCAGCCGGCGGTCAATTGCTAGTTGACGAAACGGTTCGCCTGATCACCGAACTATTTGAATGACCTGACCGCGGCACCATAGGATCCGGCGAGTGGCTGCACACTCAGAGTGCTGTCTGGGCAATATGAGGAGATTGAATGATGCCAAAGAAGATATTTGTCGCCGGTCTGATGCAAGAAAGCAACAGCTTTGCCATACGATTAAGTGACACGACTGATTTTACAGTCAGCCGGGGTGAGGAGCTCCTGTCCATGCTGCCGGCTGTCCAGATTTTCCGGAAAGCCGGCTATCAAGTGATTCCCGGTCTGATGGCTCGTGCTGTTCCAGGCGGCTGCCTGAAAAAAAAGGCATACGATACATTCTGTGCAGAGATCCTGAGCGCACTGCATTCTGAAGTGGTAGACGGTATCTGGCTTTATTTGCATGGCGCCCTGGAAGTGGTCGGTCTTGGCAGCGGTGAAGCAGAGCTGCTCAGACGCATGCGGGAACAAGTGGGCGAATCCATTCCAATCGCTGTTGCCATGGACCTGCATGCGAACAATACACCCGAGCTGATCGGCTGTGCCAACATCATAACCGGATACCGCACCGCGCC
This sequence comes from Bacillota bacterium, assembly GCA_033549405.1. Taxonomy (GTDB): domain Bacteria; phylum Bacillota; class Clostridia; order Saccharofermentanales; family UBA5734; genus JAAYBY01. The sequence goes on from JAWSUP010000015.1 coordinate 17,862, forward strand.
GCATGTTGACGCCGCGGAAACCCAGGTCAAAGCTGCAGAACTGCTCTTGCACAGCCTCGATCTGGGCTCCGTTCCGCGACTGGTCATGGCGCGCATCCCGGTGTTGATTCCCGGTGAGCGGGCGACAACCAGCGTTGAGCCAATGTGCAGCCTGATCAGGGAACTGGATAATCTGGCGCAGCAGCCGGGCATCTGGTACGCATCCTTTTTTGTCGGGATGGCCTGGGTTGACACAACCTACAGCGGCGCCAACGTGGTGCTTGTTGTTGAATCCGGGTACGAGCAGCAAGCCGGCAGGATTGCCGTCGCATTTGCTGAGAAAGTCTGGTCTTTACGCCGGCAGTTCCAATTCGAGGAAGAAACCGGTGAACCAGATCAGGCGATTGATACTGCAGCCCGGCAGGCGGCCATCGGAGAACGCCCCTTTTTCCTGACTGATTCGGGAGACAATGTGACGGCCGGGGCGCCTGGAGACAGCATACACCTACTGAAGAAAATTCTGTCCGGGCAATGGACTGGTTTTCTGGTTGCCGGCATTGCGGACCAGCCATATGTGCAGCACTGCAGCCAGCTGCCTGTCGGTGCTGTTTTCTCCTGTCCGCTTGGCGGCAATCTGGATGCAGCATCCGGCCAGCTGACTGCTCCGGCGATCCTGTTATGGCATGGTATACTGCCCAACCAGAAAGATAGCAGGACAGAGGCGGTGCTCGCTCGTTATCGGGGTCAGGCCGATGACGCGGGAGATCAGGCTGTCGACGTGCTGGTTACGGATAAAAGGCTGGCCTTCACAGATTCGGGAAGCATTGAGCAAGCACCCGTCAAAACCGGTGACTATCCGGTTATCATCGTCAAGCAGGGTTACCTTTTTGACGCGCTGCGCAGGATCGCCAAGCGGTCGATGATGGTGCTTACTCCGGGGACAACCGATCTGTGCCTGGAGCGCTTTACTTACAGCAAAGTCCATCGTCCTGCTTTCCCGCTGGATAGTGATGAGCATTACCAGGCGAAGGACTATCTGGTGCTGGCGTGACAAGAAGCCTGTGGAGGATCACAGAACGAATGACCGTATGACCGACCACTGGGCTGACCATGGCCTGATTTTCCAGAGCGAGGAGCCTGTCAGATGAAACACGTGATTGTCTGTTACAGTAAAGAGAAATGGTGCGCGGTACCGGCCAACAATGGTGGCTGCCATCCGACATGGCAGTGGGGCGATGAGTTGCTCGCAGGATTCACGCAAGGTGACGCAGATTTTTCGTCCTCCGGACATCAAGTGAATAATAACAAGCCTTTTGTATCCTGCCTGGCTCGCTCACTCGACGGGGGCGAAACCTGGACCAGCTGGCAGCCAGAGCATTACCAGAGCGAGCAGTGCGATCACAACCTGCCTGCAGCGCCCCCCCAGACACTGACAGCAGCAATCGACTTTACACATCCAAATCTGGTAATCAGGGTTGAAGGAAATGGCTATCATGGCAACAGCGGATGCCAATGGTTCTACAGTCTTGACAGGGGGGCGACATGGGCAGGTGCTTTTGATTTCGGGCACCTGATGCAGCATCCTGAACTGAAGGACAGTCAGTTTACCGCCAGAACAGCTTATCTGGTCGAAAGCGCGCATGAATGCCTGTTTTTTCTCTCTGTCCGCGCTATTGATATCGGGAAGCATGCGATCAGCCAGGCAGAAAAAGCTTTTCTTGCCCGGACGCGGGACGGGGGTCGGAGTTTTCAGTTCGTCTCCTGGATCGTACCACCGGCTGATCCGTTCAGGGCGGTGATGCCATCTCCGGTTAGACTGACTGCAGGGAATATGGTCACGGCGGTCAGGCGACGGGACGGAGATCGCTGCTGGATTGATGCCTATGCCACAGTTGATCATGGCATCCACTGGGCGTTCCATGCAAAAATTGGCGAGACTGGCGCGCACAACGGTAATCCGCCGGCATTGATCCAGCTCAGGGACAAACGCCTATGCTGTGTATTCGGCAACAGGGATCACGGCCTGATCCTGGCCAAATACAGCAGCGATAAAGGCAGGTCATGGCTGAGGACACAGATGGTGAGGGATGATATGCTGTCAATCAACGGTTATCCTGATATCGGTTATCCGCGTCTGTTTCAACGAACGGACAACAGGCTGGTCGCCGTTTACTTCTGGTGTTCACCGGAAAAGCCACAGACACATATCGCGGCGACGATCTTTGATCCGCCTGCAAGCATATAATTTGGTAACCAATGCAAATTTCATATCATAAGCTGAGTTGCTGCCCTGCAGCAGTCTTTCACCGCCTAAGAAATGCGCCGTTACTGGCAAACAAGGAAAAGGCTGCCGTTACCGGCAGCCTTCCAGGATGCATATTCAAAATTGAGATATGTCAGATTGATTATGCCAGGATGCAGTTTTCCAGGGTCCCCTGCTGCCCGAAGCCTCCGGATGTGCGATTGCCGCGGTCACTGCGAAAGCCCCTGCCGGCTCTGCCGGACGCCTGGTCAGTAGCCGGACCTCTGGCTGGCTGCCCGTTGCCGTTAAAGCGATTGCCTGTACCGTCGCGGGAAATGCCCCGTTCGAAGGCGGCCAGATGGTTGATGGAACCGTCCCTCAGGTTTTCGAAGACGAAGCGGACATCATCTGGCAATACCTGTTTGAGGAAGGACTCATACATGGCGATGTTATTCTTCTCCGCCTCGACCCCGATGGCAAATGTCTCCGCCAGGGTTTCCGGTATCACGGCCTGACCGGCAACCGCATTTTCGTCCGGGACCGGGATATTGTAAGCATCGAAGAGCGGCAGCAGTGCTTTGATGTGGCTGCCCTCAGCACGGATAATATTGGCGTAGGGACGCGTCACATCGAAGGCGTCGATAATTGCGGTATATTCATCCTTGGCCAGATATTCGTCCTGGATTGCATATGTCAGCATTTCTTCGAGGGTATAGCTCGTGTCCTGTGAAGCAGCTTTCGCCCCGAGTGAATTCTCTTCTGCCATGACGATTCCGGCTGTACCGATGATCGCGACGGCGAGAAGACCGGTGGTCCATGTCTTAAACTTTTTGTTCATATCTTTCATCTCCCTCGTATAATATCTTTGTAGCCCAGTAAATACTGTCACAACTGGGCTGGTTGGTTTGTTCATGGTTTCATTCTAGGCCGATAATGTCAGGGAAATATGTTTGTTCTGTCAAGCTTTTGTCAGGATAACAACACAAATCTGGCACAGGCGTTATAATAAACCATGCAGAGTCAAAGTGATTCTTAAGCAGCAACGTGATGCGGGAGACAGCGCATGAATCATGATGTGAACATACTTCTGGAGCCATCCTATATAAAACCGGTCTGGTATCTTGACAGCATGAACAGCCTGCGCGAGGCTGCTGCCAAAAAGCACTACGTCATTCAGGAGCAAACAGACCCGGCCGCTCTTCCCGATGGAACGATTGCCGCTATTGTGATCAGTACAAGCGTCAACTGGACCCGCAACGCCATTGATCATCTCCGGCAGAAGAATATCCGGCCAATCCTGATCGCTACGACGACAGCGATCTCGCTGTCATCGAATTCATGATGGGTCTCATCGTGCAGGGCTCGGTGCTCCCTCAGCTTTACGAGGATGCCCCGCCAGCCCAGATCAAATCCGATCTGCAGATCCGGGGTGAAGTGATGGCAGTTGTCGATTCCCGATATGATGTTGTACCGGTCAAACAGCACCTACAGATCGCCGTACGGATAATCCGGATTCCACTTGTGCGCGCGGGGGCGCAGCCGTTCGAGGAACAGGAAGCCTTTGCCGACAAAGGCATCGAGGGGGCTGCAATAGAGCGGATGTTCACTGAGGAGACGGTAATAATTGTTAACCCAAGCCCGGTAACCGTAGATCGAGCTATTCGGGTGACTGGGCCGGAGCGTATACTGATACTGGTCCTGGATGGTCAGGCCATAGTCTTCTTCATTGGCGCCGCCTGCCTGGGCTTTTTCTTCTGGATGTGTTCATAGTATCTGCCTGTCCTGGTATTTGATCCATTTTCTCCACCAGGAATGCCTGCCGGAAAAACTGATCATCAATCTGGATCTGAGCGCGCTTCGTTCGGATTCGTCTGGGCAGTAAATGATCTTTATCTCAATCAAATCACGCTTGAATGATAGCGATGCCATTAGCTTTCTCGCTTTTTTACATAAGCAGTTGCAGGTCCTGCGCCTATCTTCTGAATATATTCATTTTTCACAAGATCTGTCAGTGTTCTTTCAACGGTCACCTGACTGATGTCAGGGCAGTACTCCATGATTTCCTTTTTTGTGATCTTTCCGATTTTTCGATCAATGACCGCTTTTATCCGCTCAGGCTTTGACATCTTGCGGTATTTCATGTGTTCAACGCGGTTTTCAAATTCATCACAAGCCTTCAGCAGGATTCCCAGACAGTACTTCACGAAAGGTTCATAGCGGTTTTCATCTTGATGCCAACCCGTTGAGCTAATTTGCAGGGCTTCATAGTACGTTTCTTTTGATTTTTCAATCAACATCTCGAGACTGATATACTTTCCGACAATATACCCAGACTGATAAAGCAACAACAGTGTCAACAGTCGGCTTATCCGACCATTGCCATCGTTGAAAGGGTGAATGCATAGAAAATCCAAAATAAACATCGGAATAAGCATCAGTGCATCCAGCGTCTGCTGCTCAAGTGATGATAAAAATGCGTTACACATCTGATCCATGGCGTCTGCAGTTTGAAATGCTGGAACAGGGGTGAATCTTATCTTTTGATTTCCATCACCATCTATTTCGGATATATAGTTATCCGAATTCTTATAAGCGCCACCGATTGATGAGCTTGAGTAAGAATATAAGTCCCTATGCAATTGCAAAATGATATTCGGTCTTGGAACGATGTACTCATATTGCTCATGAATGGATGACAGCACCTCACGATATCCGGCTATTTCCTGTTCAGACCGGTTGCGCGGTTCAGACTTTTCGCAAACCAATTCTTCCAGACGCTTATCTGAAGTGTAGATACCTTCAATGCGGTTAGATGCGCCCGTGCTCTGTATCCTGGCAATTTCCAATAATGCTTTCAGTTCGTCCTTGTTCGCTTCAATAAACAGCTCCTGACGTCCCTTACATTCATGAATTTTTGCGATAAGCGCAACAATTTCCGGCGTCAAGCACTGAAGCGGTCTATTTTTATAGTCAAATGTATGCATACTGATCTCCATCATCAATGATTTATCTCCATCATTATACCATGTTTTGATATAGATATGAAGTGATGATGCTCGTTATCTACTGTCGCCGCTTATCAGCATCTGAAATACCAAGGAGCTCGCAATAATGCAACCAGCTCAATTTGCCAGACAGTGTTTGGACTTTTTCATATCCAAGCATTCTCTGTGAATATTTTGAACCAATTTCTGTGTTTGATGTTATAATTTTTACAATGGCTTTCTGATAGATTATATCTGAGAACTGATTAGCATTGAGGAGATCGAAATGGCGAGTAAAAAGTCCGTAAACGCATTGATGAAGTATATGAGGACTGTACCAGGGGATACGAATCAATGGAAGTTCTCACAAAAGACAGCTTTTAAATATTGGATATTTTCATGGCTATAAGGGCTATAGATACATAAAAGAGCCTTTTAACGAGCTCAATTTTCGTGATTTTGATGAAATTATTGCTATTAATGCATTTGATTGTCAAGTGAAGACTCTTTTTTATCCACACCTCATGTTTTTAGAAACTGCATTAAAAAGTCGGACACTTGAAGTTTGCATCAATAGCTGTTCAGAAAATTTCGCAGAAATATACGATAAAATTCTTGATGATCACCGCAGATTTGCTCCTTCTGATAAGGAATATAAGAAGGCCTTTAAAAGAAGACTTGATCTCCGGAACGAAATATTCTCAACGATCAGCAGATGCTATCAAAGCGATTTAAAGATGGTTCAACATTATCACCATAAAAATGAACCAGTTCCGATTTGGGCAATATTCGAAATTATATCGTTAGGTCAATTCGGTGTGTTTCTACAAACAATGAATAATCCTTCAAGGTTGAAATTGTCGGAAGACATTGGGTTACTTGATACATCAATTGATTCAGATGGGCACTTGCTTCACGAACTAGTATTTTTCATGAAAGGTCTTCGCAATGCTGTTGCTCATAATTCCGTAGTTTTTGACTGCCGCTTTATGAAAGATAATCCACCAGCTAGAATAAAACGATTCATGCATAAGGAAACATCATTAGCTAACGTTACTTTTGAGTATATAGATGACTATTTAGCGTTGATAACAGTATTGTTAATGAAGCTTGGTGTAGCAAAAACAGAAAGAAAAAAGCTAATAAGACAATTTGGTGAAATCGTTGATGCGTTGCATAGCCAAATACCAATTAGCATGTTTAATAGGATTCTCGGTACGAGTACAAGGAATAAACTGCAAACGATTTTCAATCTTTGATTCTTGTTTAGAGCTCAATTTTGATTTCATTGTTTTTCCAGAAAAAGATTGAATGAAGTGTAATTTATGGTAAAATAGAGTTGTAATTGCGGTGGTGTTTCTTCGGAACCCACTTGGGAGGGGTTGTTGCGACGGCCTCTCTTTTTATATCTCAAATGACTGTCACATCTGCTGTTATGTAAAATTTATATGCCTATGATGTGACCCTAATCCAGCTGCCGGATCTGTTCGATGATCCCTTCTTTACGCTGTGACCGGATACCCAGCAGCGTGTCAAGGCCCATCACCAGGCAGAGTGCGCCTGCGATGGCCATGAGCAGTGCCCATGGGATTGGTTCGTTGAAGGCGCTGCCCATAAGCTGCGGGGTGAACAGGTATTTCCATATCAAGCCTGTTCCGACTACACCGATCAGGGTTGCCAGGACGACCTGCAGCAGCCCGTCTGCCAGCTGGATCGACCCCAGCGTTGAAGCCTGCAGGCCTAGTGCCCTCAGGATGGCGTTGTCCCGCCGGCTTAGCTGACGGCGTACGGCATTCTGGTTGAGCGCGGCCAGTATCGTCAAAAGCAGCAGGAATCCCAGGATCGAAAAGCCGATGATGCTCACCAGCAGGGCAAACTGCCGGTTGCTCTGTTCCTGTTCCCGCCTGCTGACGACATGGGCTTTGTCACCATAACGCAGTTCCAGTTCCTGCTCCAGCCAGATCGCATCGGCGTCAGTGGTGGCCATCAGGGAGACGGTCTGCTGCTC